>JAFGSP010000181.1 GCA_016934775.1 Candidatus Woesearchaeota archaeon
GCACCAAAAGAAGAGACAAAGCCAAAAAAAGCTCTTGTAGGAAGGAAAAAGCAGCCTGACAAAGAAACAACAAAAGGGACTAAAAAAGTGACAAAGAATACTGCTAAATCTTCAAAAGAGCCTGCACAAAAAGAAACAGAAAAAACAGCAACAGCAGGCAAAGAGAAAAAAGAATCTCTTGTGAAGAAAGTGCTAAAAAAAGTGACAAAAAAGCCATAATAAATAAAAAAATATAAAAAAGGCTCTGATTTTAGTGAAAGTGAGGTGTTAGTATGGCGAAGTATAAAATAACTTATGATCGTGCAAATTGCATAGGAGCTGGCGCCTGCGCTGCTATGTCCCCTAACTTATTCAAGATGACAGGAGACGGTAAGGCAGACCTGTTAGGCGGAAAGGACATAAGCGGAGGCAAGTTCGAGATTGAGGTTGATGAGAACCCTATTATTGTCGAGGTTGCAAAAGCCTGCCCTGTAGAAGTCATTAAGATAAAGAATCTAGAGACAGGCGCTGATTTAGTCTAATTTTTATTTTTTATTTTTTCCATTTGTTATATTTGTTAGTATTATTCCAAAACCTTTTTATAGGAACAGAATCTCTAAAGAGGAATAAATATATGGGTGATGTGTATGGGAAAAACATATAAAATGCAGCACAACAGGCCTGAATGCATAGGCTGCGGCGCATGTGCTGTCATCGCTCCTGATTTCTGGGAGATGAATGATGACGGTAAATCTGATATTGTCGATGGAAAAGACATGCCTAACGGATGGCAGGAAAAGATAATCCAGGAGAAAGACTTTGACTTAAATCTCGAAGCGGCTGAATCCTGTCCTGTTGAGGTAATCCATATTATAGACAATGAAACCAATAAAAAAATTATTTAACCTAAGAGGCGATTTTTATGGGAATTAATAAGATAGCATTAAAAGCCGGCGGCCCGGCCGGCGCAGGAGTCTTCACAATAGGAGCAATGATTGCCAGGACTCTTCAGAAGATGGGATTACAGGTATTCTATACTGCTGATTATCCTTCGCTTATTAAAGGAGGCCACAACGCCTGCTATTTAAGAGCGGAACAAGAAGAAGTGCATTCTCAACTGCAGATCATCGATGTGCTCGTGGCTGTCGATGCGCAGAGCATTGAAAAACATTACAAAGAACTAACAGAAAACGGAGCCGTGATCTATGACTCGGATGTCAGGGGAATTGATAAAGTTGACACATCTGAAAGAAAAGATATTGTCATGATTCCTGTTCCGATGACAAAAACAGCCAGGGAACTTGGAGACAAGATATACAGGAATGTCGTTGCTGTCGGGGCAGTAGCTGCGCTAATCCAGCTGGACAGGAAAAAGCTGGAAATGACCCTTGAAAAGCATTTTTCAGGAAAGAAAAAGGACAGCAATATTATTGAAGCTAACAAAAGTGCTGTGAAAAAAGGGCATGATTACGTAAAAGAGAATTTCAAAGACCTGGATTTCAAAGTAAAGATGGAAGATAAATACAAAGAGGAATCAATCCTACTGACAGGCAACGATGCATGCAGCATCGGCGCTATTAAAGCAGGATGCAAGTTTGTTTCTGAATATCCTATGACTCCTTCATCCTCAATACTGCACTTTATGGCAAGCAATGAGGAAAAATATAAGATTGTGGTGAAGCATGCTGAGTCTGAGATCGCTGTAATAAATATGCTGTGCGGATCTGCGATGACAGGCGCGAGATCAATGACAGCAACATCAGGGGGAGGCTTTGCGCTGATGTCTGAAGGATTTGGCATGGCCGGGCTTTCAGAAACGCCTTTCGTGGTCATCCAGAGCCAGAGAACAGGGCCCAGCACTGGAATACCGACTTATACTGAACAGTCTGACCTAAGGTTCATGATACACGCATCGCAGGGAGAGTTCCCAAGACTGCTGTGCGCTCCGGGAGATGTTGATGAATGCTTCTATGAGACATTCAAGATGTTCAATCTAACAGATAGGGTCCAGACGCCGGGAATAATACTGATAGACAAGCACATCTCTGCATCTGCAAAGACAACAAAGCCCTTTGACACTTCAAAACTCAAGATAGAAAGGGGAAAACTGATGACTATGGAGCAGATGGAAAAGGCAAAAGAGAAAGTGCTCAGGTATAAAATTACTGAAGACGGCATCTCGCCAAGGCCTGTGCCCGGGCAGCCGAACGGAAGATATGTCAGCACAAGCTATGAGCATTGGGAAGACTCTTTTACAACTGAGGACAGCCAGATGAGGATCGCCCAGGTAGACAAAAGAGACAGAAAGATGCTGAACATAAAAGAAGAAGAGATTGCCCCTGTAATGATCGGACCGGATAATGCTGACCTGACAATTGTATCCTGGGGATCCAATAAGGGCATGATACAGCAGGCAATGAAATTCCTAAAAAATGAGGGCATTAATGTCAATTTCATGCATGTTCTATGGATACTGCCTTTCCCTGTGAAAAAAGTTACTGAAGTTCTGTCAAAAGCAAAAAAAGTGCTTATTGTTGAGCAGAACAAATACGGACAGCTCAGGGGGCTGATAAGAGAGCTAACAGGAATACTAATTGAAAACACCTTATTCAAATATGATGGGAGGCCCATTGATCCTGAGGAAATCTGCCATAAGGTAAAGGAGGTAATGTGAAAATGACAAGCATCAAAGATCTTGATAATGCCAATGTTATCCAATGGTGCCCGGGATGCGGGGATTTTCCTATACTGACAGCAATCAAGCAGGCCATTTCTGAACTTGGCCTGAATCCAAAAGACGTAGTTGTCGTGTCAGGGATTGGCTGTTCTGGAAAGACGCCTCATTACATAAATACTTATGGTGTTGAAAGCATCCATGGAAGGCCTGTGGCTGCAGCAACCGGCGTACATTTAGCTAATCCTAACCTTACTGTGATTGCAGTGGGCGGAGATGGAGACGGATATGGTATAGGCCTGAATCATTTTGTGCAGGCAGTAAGGAGAAATGTCAATATAACTTATGTTGTGATGAACAACCACATCTATGCACTTACAAAAGGCCAGACCAGCCCGACTTCGCTGAAAGGAACAAAGACAAAATCAACACCACATGGTGCTATTGAACATCCTGTCAACCCGATGGCATTGGCGCTCGCTGCTGACGGCACTTTTGTCGCAAGAGGGTTCTCAGGGAACCTTAAGCATCTTGCAGGACTGATAAAAAAAGGTATAACTCACAACGGATTCGCGCTTGTTGATGTATTACAGCCATGCGTATCCTGGAACCATGAGCAGACCTATGAATTCCTCACAGAAAATACCTATGAGCTTGAGAAATCAAAATACAAGCCGGATAACAGGGACAAGGCTTTTGAGAAAGCCAGGGAATGGGGGCTAAAAAAAATCCCGATAGGCCTGTTCTACGAAGAGAAACAGCCTAGCTATGCAGACCAGCTACCCTGGGCAAAGCCGCCTGTCGCTCTTGATCCGATTGATGATATTGATATCAAACCGCTGCTGGAGAAATATTATTGAGAATCAATTTATTTTTATTTCTTCTCCATCAGTTCTTTTTTGAACCTTGTAATTGTCTTTGCAATATGCTCAGGCTGGGTTTTCAATATATTTGCAGTATTCTTCAGGATTATCGGCTCTGTATCATCTGATTCTTCTGTGCTCGCAAGCTTGAAATCATCATCAGAATCTATCCTGCGCTTCTTGACGACTTTTTTCCATTTTGTAAATAATTCATCGGCCCTTGCAGGCACCTGATTCATCTTACAGTCAAGTATCTTTGCAGCTTCCTGAAGAATGCCTGTCTCTTTATTTGTTTCTGAAGCTGCAGCATCACCTGCAGTGAATTCTATCCTTACCATACCGTCCTGAATCTTGCTTGTCTTGATTATCTTGATGAGCTTTGCCTCACCTGTCAGGTTAAGATGAGTGCCTCCGCAAGCTTCTGTATCAAAACCAGGGATTGAGATTATCCTAAGGACTTTTCCGGGAACAGCTCCCCCCTGGTATATTGTAAAGCCGTATTCTTTCTCTGCAATGTTCCTGGGCATCATGCTTGAATATACAGGAAGGTTCTTATCAATCAGCTTATTTGCCAGATCTTCAATCTCCTTTACCTGCTCATCTGTCAAAGATTCATAATGTGTTATATCAAGCCTTGCCTTATCCAGCTGCTTGTGAGCGCCTGCCTGCCAGATATGGCTTCCCAGGACTCTCTTCGCAGCCCCGTTTATAATGTGGGTGGCTGTATGATGTTGAGCTAATTGAAGCCTTCTCTTGAAATCTATTTTCCCATGGACGACCTGGCCTTTTTTAAAGCCAGGCTCTGTTTTCAGGACATGGATCACATGACCCCCCTGCTTGAATACATCAACAACCTCAACTCCATCTAATGTCCCGATATCATGTATCTGGCCGCCTGATGTAGGGTAGAATGCAGTTCTTTCAAGTATTACCATATTGCCTGTAATCTTTACAACAGTGCCTGTGAAATTTACCAGTGCGTAATCTTTGTAGTAGAGTATCTCTGTCTCTTGGACATCTTTGAGGTCAAGTTTCTTTTTTTCTTCTTTTTCAACGACTGTCTCCTGCTGCATTTCAGATAATTTCCCGTAGAAATTATCAGGTATCTCAATCTTTTTACCGAGCTTCCCTGCCTGGATCTGAATCATCTCAGGGCTTATACCTTGTGATGAATAAAGTTCAAGGAATCTCTTTTCTGAAATATCCTGGGAGTTCTGCAGAAGGCTGCTGATTATCTGCCTTGACTTTTTTCTTGTCTCACTGTATTTTCTCTTCTCGACATCAAGTATTGTCTTTACTGATTCAAGGTTTTCTGAAAGCTCAGGGAATATCGGCTTAAGGTATGAGGCATGCCATGCTGCAATATCATTCAGTGAGATGTCCCATTCATACTTGTCTATGAAATCCATCGCCCTCCTCAGAATAACCCTAAGGTTATAGCCGCCGCCGACATTATTAGGCAGGGCGCTGTCTGAGATAGCGACAAGGCCGGACCTCATGTGCTCTCCGACTGAGTACAACGCTGATAAAGGAAGTATCTTTTCTCTCAGTTCTTTGACGTCTATTGAAATCTTGTCTGCTACTTGTTTCCAGGTCTGGTCTATGTCATCCACTTCATCAATATTCAGATAAGACGAATAAGGAAGGAATTTTTTCATAAGGGTTCCTTCAGGCTTTATGCCTGTTATACTGTAGAGTTTTTTGCTCACTGTAGGAAACGTTGTCTCATAGCTGGTTGAGGTGCCTTTTGTGAACCACGCATTCCTCTCGTGCCCCATGCCCATATCAAGCACTTTTAGGGGAAGGTCTCTTGAACCTGTAGGTGTCTGCTCGTAAAGCATGTAAACCTGGTTTCCTAGTTCAATACCTCTTGAAAAAAACTCCATGCACGGACCGAAA
>JAFGSP010000182.1 GCA_016934775.1 Candidatus Woesearchaeota archaeon
CCAGACAAAAAGAAGCTACTAAAGTTCTGGCAAAGCATCTCTAAAAGCAGGCATAAGTCCAGGAGCTATATGATCAAAGAGCCCCTGAAGCTACTTAGAAATTCCAAACTGGATTATGCTCTGACTACATACCAGGCAGAAAACCTGGTCCAGCATTACCTTTTCCCTTCAAGGATTGATATCTACATAAAAGAAGATGACCTTGAGAAGTGGCATCTCATAATGACCGAAAACGGCCTGTATGGAAAAGGCAATGTCAGGATAATAATCGCAGACCCTCATGTAATGTATGCTAAAAGAAATATAAATAAGCTTTCAGTTGTTTCATTGCCGCAGTTGATTATCGATCTATATAATGAAGGGGGACCATGCGCGGAAGCAGCTGACATGCTTATGAAACATGTATAGGGAATTTGAGACAAGGACATCGTATAATTACCTTAAGCAGGTAATAAACAGCTTAGATGAGCCTATCTGCATCCTTGGCGGATGGGCTGTTTTCTTCCATGCTAATCAGGGTTTTCAAAGAGCGCAGGGAAGGCCATACTTAGGAAGCAGGGACATAGATCTTGGGTTTAATATAAGCAAAAGAAGGGACATTTTATCTAAAACAATCAGTGTCCTAAAAAACAAGCTGAGATTTGAGCCGCTGAGCTTTCGCTTTGTAAAGGAAGTGCACACTGAAACAGCAGAAGAGATTACTAAAGGGGAATATGTTCCCGCGCATTTTAGGTTTCCTATGTATGTTGACCTAATCGTTGACACTATCCCAAAAGATTTCAGAAAAACTTTTGGATTTGATCCAATCGATGAACCTCTTTTGAAGGCAGCATTTGAAAAAGGAGAACATACTATCATGAAGGAATTCAAGAAAAAACTGCTGCTGCCAAAACCTGAACTTCTTATCGCCATGAAAATCAACTCTCTTCCGGGAAGGGATAAGGAGCACAAAAGGATAAAGGACATATGCGATATCTTCTCACTCGCGTGGTATACTGATATCAATGTAAATGCGATTGACCTTTCAAGGTATGTATCTGCAAAGAGTATGAAAAAATGCATAGGCCTTATCGGGGATGAGGACTATGCAAAGGCGGCTGCTCAGTTAAGCCATGACAAAGAAGAGATTAAAAGAGTAATCGGGGTTGTGTTTAAGACATAGATCCATTTCATTTTAGCTTTATTGCTCGTGTGTACGCATTGATTAAATCCATCTAAATTTTCCAAATAATTAAATATCCTTTTACCTTTCTGCTTTCAATGTGCGGAAGATTCTCTTTTTCAAAACCTGAAAAACAGCTTTTATTAAACAGGTTCGGGCTTACTGAAATAAAAATTGACCTCAAGCCAAGATACAATATTGCCCCATCCCAGAAAGTGCCTGTCATATTCAACACAGCATCTGACATTCTAAGTGATGCACAGTGGGGGCTTATCCCATCCTGGGCAAAAGACGATAAGGTGGGTTATAAGATGATCAATGCAAGGGCTGAAACAGTCGCAGAAAAACCAGCATACAGAACACCTTTCAAAAGCAAAAGATGCCTGATAATTGCAGATTCATTCTATGAGTGGAACAAAAAAGGAGGACCTAAGACACCATACAGGTTTATGATGAAGAATGAGGATTTCTTCTCCTTTGCCGGAATCTATGACGAATGGAACGGTATTACAACCTGTTCTATTATCACCACTGAACCAAATGACCTTATGAAAAATATCCACATCAGGATGCCGGTAATCCTTAAAAAAGAAGATGAAAAGAAATGGCTCAGCGTAAAGCCGGATGACGCAAAGGAACTACTTAAGCCGTATCCTTCTGGTGAGATGAAGATGTATGAGATTTCAGAACTTATCAACAAGCCTGAAAATGATACTATTGATGTGATAAAAGAATTCAAAAGAGAGAAAAATAAGGGACTTGGAGAGTTTAGTTAGTTTTATAATATGGGCTCACTTAAATGAGAAAATTCAGAATAATAATATACTGTATCTTAATTATAGGATCTATAATATCTTTATGTGTTTCAAGTAAAATGAATGAACTTCTTGATGGAGAGATTTATAGGATTTCACTTGGATTTGAGGGCAAAAATCTGAGTAATTATCGTATTGTGCCCCTTCACCTATATGATTTTCTTTTCTCATACGATTTCTCTGAAAATTTAGGAAATATCTCATTCAGAGCGAGTAGAGACATGTTTTTAGATTATATGGATATCGAAGTCCCGACTATTTATGACAATGAGACAGTTAGATTTTTTTTGGTAAGGAACAATACCCAAAGGGAATTAAATGGTTCATTATGGAAGTTAAGTAGTTATAACTCTATTAGTAGAGATCTTACTCGAATCTACTTGGAAAAACGACTTGAGTTAGCTGATAACGATATTATTATCGTTCTTTTTAAATGTAATATAAAACCAAAAGCCAGATTTAACTTTGTAATTGATGAGGGGGTTACGCTACATAGAAAGAGTCAGATAGGGAATATTGTTTTTAAGCTGGGTGATAAGTACCAATGTAACTCCCCATGTATCTATGGTACTCAAAA
>JAFGSP010000183.1 GCA_016934775.1 Candidatus Woesearchaeota archaeon
AAAGACCAGTATATTTGATTATGACTGCAGTAATTGCCGGCGGTGTTGCCTTGGGGACAGCTTATGGTCTAGAGATTACCTCAATGCAAGAGGAGCCTCCCTTAATAAGGATCATCGATGAAAATACAATAAGGAGACATTCCTATATTCCTCGTGTCTCATTAGATGGAAGCAGTTGGTATGATAGAGTCATTGAAAACTATTGCCGAAATGAATTTGGACAATTTGAACTATCTAGAAGAACTACTCAGACATATCACTATCCGATATCAGGTGGAATGCAAACAGACACTGAAACAGAAATATTTAAAGCAGACTGCAAATAAATATATCTCTATTTTTTTATCCACTAATAAAATTCTTTAATAATAAATATTAAGGAAAAAGTTTAAAACATCTGTAATTACCCCATCAATAATGCTGAAGTACAAAAAGAACAATGTTGTCTATTTCCTGCTCAAGAAAGCCAGCGGATTGGCTGACTTAATATTAAGGGACAAAAAAAGACTAATGCTAGTTGGGCTGGTTGCAATACTGTTTTTCTATTTCCTGAAAGAACTGAAAGAAATCTTCTTCATACTTGCCCTTACTTCATTAGGAGCTTTGTCTCTTGCACCTCCCAGGTATTTCAAGTATGCGCATTATGTTGGATTTGAGTTGTGCCTTATGGCAACTGTGCTGACAAGCCTGGCATATGGTCCTGTCATCGGAGCATTGGCAGGATTTATCTCTATATTCACAGGATTTGTCCTAAGCAGCTATTTCAAGCCAACTTACTTCATATCTGTACTTGCAATGCCCCTAATGGGGCTTATAGTCCCGATATTCAGAGAACTGCCGCTTTTCTATCTTGGCGTACTGATGACACTCATATATGATGCAATAGTGCTCCCTTTGTATGTCTGCATAGGAAGCAGCAGGACGGTTTCAGCTGCTGTGTTTTTCATAACTCATATCCTGCTCAACGCCTGGGTGTTCTCTGCGCTGGCGCCTTTTATCTACAACTTAATGGTGTAAAATGAAAAAGCAGCAAAAAGAGAGCAAAGCATTCTTCAGAAAAAGATTAAATCCTTCTACATTCATCCTTTTTGCGCTGCTGATAATATTGTTCATGATTTTTTTCAGGAAGATTGCTATTTTTTTCGTCCTGACCTTCCTGACAAGTGTATTTGTCTATCTGAACTATTACATAAAGCTGCCGTTTGATGTCAGCCCTGTGCTTTTTTTGAGCCTTATAATATCCAGAGAATACTCTTTTCTCCTTGGATTCTTGTTCATAATAAGCTCAGGTATAGTGCCGATGGTTATTGCTGGAGGAAGCTTTGACCACACTACCTTATTCTATCTCTCAATTATCATATTAGTAAATTTCATGTCTGCAAAAATGGCTGTATATCCTATGTTAGTAGTACTTATCCCCCTAATAATCCTGCACCACATAGTTACTCTGTTTGGTGGCATCAACTTATTAGGCATGCCTGCGCATAAAGAGATAGCAAATTTCTTTACGCACATAGCTGTTGATTGCTTCTACATCTTCAGTTTCTCGAGCTTAATAATAGGATTCATATAGTAATTTGTTATTATTATAACATTATGTTTTTATATAGTGCCAGACTCCAAAAATAGCATTGATAAAAATGGAAGTCAGGCACAGAATAAAAAGTGTTTCTAAGAGAGGATAGTCTGGTTTCTATGTCTATAAATTTTAGGAGGTAAATGAAAATGGCTGAACATAAAAAATCAAAGATTTTTGGGCTCAGCCAAAAAATCACTGGAGGTGATTATTTTGGCTGAATGTCCGGAATGCGGAGCTGAACTTGAACTTAACAATGTAGAAGAGCATGAGATTGTATCATGCCAGGACTGCGGAGCAGACCTTGAAATCACATCAACAAATCCAGTAAAACTTGAACTGGCGCCCCAGGAAGAAGAGGATTGGGGAGAATAGAAGCAAAAAGAGCGACTGCATGAGGAGATTTCTCCTCTGCCAAGTCATTTAGACAAAAAATGATAAAAATACTGGATTCAACACTCAGGGAAGGGGAGCAGACCCCTTATGTGAACTTTACAGTAGATGAAAAGATTGAGATAGCGAAGCTTCTTGACAAGATAGGGGTAGATATGATTGAGGCTGGAGATCCAAGCGTCTCTCCTAAGGTATATGAAGCTATAAAAAAAATTTCTTCGCTTAATCTGAAAGCTGAGATTATTGCGCATTCTCTTGCGATGAAATCAGGTATTGAAAAAGCAAAGTCTGCTGGAGTCAACAGAGTTGTTGTATTTTTCCCGACATCTAAGATACATCTTGAAACAAAAATGAGGAAGACACAGGAGGAAGCCCTGGAAATAATAAAAGAACATGTCAAGTATGCGAAATCTTTGGGCCTGAAGGTAAGATATACTCCTGAGGATGCCACAAGAACTGAGTTTGATTTCCTTGTCAAGGCATGCAACACAGCCATTGAGGCGGGTGCTGACAGGATAAGCATAGCCGATACTTTAGGGATAATGCAGCCTCATGTTTTCTATGACCAAATCAAAAAGCTGAAAAAAGCTCTCCTGCCATGTGAGATAGATGTGCATTGCCATAATGATTTCGGGCTTGCCCTGGCAAATGCAATGGCAGCTGTAAGAGCAGGCGCCAACTGCATCCATGTAACTGTAAACGGGATGGGAGAAAGAACAGGGATACCTGATCTTGCTGAGACTATCATCGCATATAATGTGCTTGATAACGTGGAAAAATACGACCTGAAATATATCAAGGAATTGTCTTCGTATGTTGAAAAGGCATCTGGATTTTTCACAGCGCCAAACAAGACAATCATAGGGCAGAACGCATTCTCTCACAAATCTGGCGTGCATACAAACGGTGTCATAAAGAACCCTAAGACCTATGAGGCATTTGACCCTGAGATAGTGGGTATGGAAAGGAAGATAATCATTGATAAATATACTGGGAAGGCTGCTGTGAAATCAAAGCTTGATGAATATAATATCAAAGTTGATGAAGAAGGCCTGAAAAAGATAGTCATGGAAATAAAAAAGATCGGAGACGACAGGAAGATACTGCATGATGCAGATATAATCGAGATAGCTGAAAGGATCACAGGGGAGACTCTCGATGTCATACCAAAAACTATCAACGCAATAATATTGATAGCTGTGGAAAGCCAGGTATACACAACATCTGTTGTCAGGAGGCTGAAGAATTTTAAGAACATAGACAGTGTTTTTGAGATAACAGGAGACCATGATATCTCTGCATATGTAAAAGTTGACAGCACTGCTGAGCTCAATAACCTAATTGAAGAATTGAGGACAGTGCCGGGGATAAAGCAGACAAACACAAAGCTTGTGCTGAAAAAACACAACGGAGTACACAACGGTAAAGACAAGGTGGCTGAATAATGGGCACATTAGCAGAAGAAATTTTCTCAAAAAAAGTAGGAAGGCCTGTAAAAGCAGGAGAGACAGTGATAGTAGAACTGGACAGGATAATGAGCCATGATACTATGACCGGGCTTGCTATTGATGCTATGGAGCAGATATCTGACAGGCCAAAAATATCTGATAAGATTGTGATTGCGTTTGACCATATCGTGCCCCCTGCTAATATTGAGCAGGCAAAGGCCCAGAGAAAAATAATGGATTTCATAAAAAAACATGATATGAAAAATTTTTTCCAGGAGGGCGTGTGCCACCAGATTATGATAGAAAAAGGATTTGTGCTGCCGGGAAACATTATAATAGGCAGTGATAGTCATACATGCAGCTACGGCGCTTTAGGAGCTTTTGGCACTGGAATGGGAAGCACAGACATCGGTGTGGGATACGCGACTGGAAAAGCCTGGTTCAGGATACCTGAAAGCATCCTTGTAAAAGTCACAGGCAAATTCAGGAAAGGAGTGTATGCTAAAGACCTCATATTGAAGATCATCGCGACTCTTGGTGTTGATGGGGCAAACTACAAATCACTTGAATTCACAGGAGACACAATAAAAAATATGTCCATACCTGAAAGAATAACATTAAGCAACATGGCCATAGAAGCAGGGGCTAAAGCAGGATTAATAAAAGCAGATGAAAAAACAGTCGAGTTCCTTAAAGGAAGAGCTGTTGAAGATTATACAATTGTAAAAGCAGTTGACGGCAAATATGAAAAAATAATTGAGTTCAAAGCTGATGAGCTTGAGCCTATGGTTGCCTGCCCTCATGACCTTGACAACCTGAAAAATATAAGTGAGGTGCAGGGCTTGGAGATCCATGAGGTTTTCCTGGGAACATGCACTAACGGAAGATATGAGGATTTTGAGATAGCTGCAAGGATAATGAAAGGCAAACGGGTTAATAGGTTCACCCGCACTATTGTAACGCCTGCATCTGTAAGCATATTCCAGACGATGATGCCCTCTGGCCTAATTAAGATATTTCAGGACGCTGGATGCATTGTGACAAATCCCGGATGCGGCCCTTGTTTAGGAAGGCATGCAGGTGTCTTGGCACCTGGTGAAAGAGCTATCACGACAATGAACAGGAACTTTAGGGGAAGGATGGGCAGCCCCGACGCAGAGATATATATAGCCAGCCCTGCTGTGTGCGCAGCGAGCGCATTAACCGGAAAAATAACAGATCCGAGAGGGTATTTGGAAAAAACTAGATAAAATTAGTAAATAATAAGTGCTTAAGGGACTCTGCCCCTTAAAACCCCAGAAGCCGCGGGGGTAGTGCGGAGGGGTGTCCCCACTGCTTATAAAAATGTAATTAGAAAAAGTGAAAAGATATGCCAAAAGTATGGAAGTTCGATAACAATGTAAACACAGACCAGGTAATCCCTGGCAGGTATTACCCAAGGGAAAAGGTAGAGGAGCTTGGAGACTACTGCCTGTGCGAACTCCATCCAAATTTTTCCAAAGAAAAAAAAGAAGGAGATGTGATTGTAGCAGGAAATAATTTCGGATGCGGCTCTTCCCGGGAATATGCGGCTCTTGCATTGAGATATTCAGGAGTGAAGTGCGTAATAGCAAGGTCATTTGCCAGGATTTTTTACAGGAACTGCATCAATGTCGGCTTCCCTATCCTGATATGCGATGAGCTTTTTGATAATGTGCAGGAAGGAGACGAAATAGAGGTTGAGCTTGAGACAGGCATCATAAGGACAAATGGAAAAGAGTACAGGGCAACGCCCTTGCCAGAGTTTGTCATGAAAATAAAAGAAGCAGGCGGGATTGTGAATTTTTTGAAGACACATGATATTGAGGAGCTGAAATAACATGGTATACAAGATATGCGTGCTGCCTGGTGAAGGCATAGGAAATGAAGTGATCGAACAGGCTGTGAAAGTGCTGAAAACGCTGCCTTTGGAATTTGAGTTTGTCTACGCAGACATAGGTTATGAGACATACCAGAAGACTGGTGACGGCCTGCCAAATGAGACAATTCAAAAAGTTGAGAAAGCTGATGCAGCTCTTTTCGGAGCTGTGACAACTCCCCCGAATATTCCTGGTTATCGCTCGCCTATCCTAAGGCTGAGAAAGCATTTTGAGCTTTACTCTAATGTCAGGCCCTGTGTTTCCCTGCCTAATCCTATCTCAAGAAAAGGAATAAACCTGATTGTTGTAAGGGAGAATACTGAGGATCTTTATTCAGGAGTCGAGCGTGTTGAAGATGATGGCAACAAAGCAATAGCTGAGATGATAATAACAAGAAAAGGCTCTGAGCGCATAATAAGGTATGCGTTTGAGCTTGCCAAGAAAAAAGGCCTGAAAAAAGTCACTGTTGTGCACAAGGGAAACGTAGTGAGGGCTCCCTGCGGGCTTTTCCTGAAAGTAGCGCAGGAGATTTCAAAAGACTATCCTGGGATTGAGATGCAGGATATGCTCGTTGATGCATGCGCGATGCAGCTCATAAAGAACCCTGGGCAGTTTGAGATAATTGTAACGACAAACATGTTCGGAGACATACTTAGCGATGAAGCTTCCATGCTTGTCGGCGGACTTGGCATAGCATACTCAGGGAATATCGGAGAAGGAAAAGGAGTGTTTGAGCCTGTGCATGGATCTGCCCCGAAATATGCAGGAAAGAACATAGCAAATCCTATTGCCTCCATTTTAGCAGCAAAGATGATGCTCGAGTTCCTCGGAGAGGATAAGCAGGCAAAAAGAGTTGAAGAAGCAGTGCTAAAATCAATAAGAGAGAACAAGGTGACAAAAGACCTTGGCGGAGTCCTGGGGACGTCAGAGGCAGGAGATTTTATAGCAGGGTGTCTGAAATGAAACTGAAAGTAGGCTTTTTGCATTCAAGGATAAGGGCAGAAGAAAAGCTTCTCTTGGATGAGTTGAGGAAAAGGGATATAGAGGTTGTCAAGATAAATGACGATGAAGAATATTTTGATATTTCTGAAAAAAAGTTTGATATAGATGTGCTGTTTGAAAGGTCAGTGTCTTTTTCAAGAGGATTGTACATATCCAAGATATTTGAAGGATACGGCATACCTGTTGTTAACAAAAGCAAAGTTGCTGAGACTTGCGGAGACAAATATGTGACATCTCAGCTTTTGACAAACAACGGAATCAAGACACCTAAAGTTATGATGGCATTTTCACAGGAATCAGCGCTTAATGCAATTGAAAAGATGGGATACCCCTGCGTGATGAAGCCGGTTGTCGGAAGCTGGGCCAGGCTGATATCAAAGATAAATGACAGGCATGCAGCTGAAGCAATAATAGAGCATAAATCTACCTTAGGCAGTTATCAGCACTCAGTGTTCTACATCCAGGAATATGTGGAAAAACCCGGAAGAGACATAAGGGCTTTTGTCGTAGGAGATGAAGTCATCTGCGCAATATACAGGAGCTCAGAGCATTGGATAACAAATACAGCAAGAGGAGGAATGGCAAGCAACTGCCCGCTCACAGATGAGATCAGGGATCTGTGCAGGAGGACTGCAAAAGCAATAGGCCCGGGGCTGCTGGCCCTTGATCTGTTCGAAACAAAAGAGGGGCTTACTGTGAATGAAGTCAACCATACAATGGAGTTCAGGAATAGCATTACAACTACAGGTGTGAATATTCCTGAAAAAATGGTTGATTATGTGATAGAGATAGGAAAAAAGAATAGAAATTAGTTTTTTCAGATAACATTGAGTGATTGAGGGAATCCTTCCCTCAAACTCCCTTAAGGCACATCCCTAAAGGGGTGGTGCGGAGGGGTGTCCCCTCTGCGTATACAAAATTACAAGATACAACTAAACAAATATGAAGTGAATTTACAATGAAAAAGATAAGAGCGAGTATAATAGGTGCGTCAGGCTATGTTGGCGGAGAGGCATTAAGGATATTGTTACAGCATCCGGATGTTGAGGTGGTGCAGGCCACGTCTGAGAGAAATTTCGGGAAATTTGTGCACACAGTGCATCCCAATCTCAGGGGATTGACAAAGATGCAGTTTTCCAGCATTAATGAGCTGGAAGAGGTTGATGTCATTTTTCTTGGCCTGCCCCACAAGGTGAGCAGCTCAAAGATAGACTATATCATGAGCAAGACTAAAAAGATAGTTGATAAGGGAAGCGATTTCAGGCTCCATGATAAAGAAGATTATCTGAAATGGTATGATTTTGAGCATCCCCGCCCTGAATTGCTAAACAAGTTTGTTTATGGAATTCCTGAGCTGCACAGGAATGAGATAAAAAAGGCTGATTATGTTGCTGCAGCAGGCTGCAATGCAACTGCAACTATACTTGGATTGTATCCCTTGTACAAGCACGGCCTTGTAGACAAAGAGAGGACGATTGTTGAAGTGAAAGGCGGATCAAGTGAAGCCGGAAACAAGGAAACTCCTGGCAGCCACCACCCTGAAAGAAAAGATTCTATGAGGAGCTACATGCCGACAGGACACAGGCACATGGCTGAGGTCATGCAGGAGCTGAATACGGAATATTTCGGTTTCAGCGCCACAAGCACCCCCTTAGTAAGAGGCATATTGATGACAGCGCATGTCTTCCTCAAAGAGAAGATGCAGGACAAGGATATATGGAAGATATACCGGCAGGAATACGGTGAAGAGCCTTTTGTGAGGATCGTAAAAGAGCGTTCAGGGATATACAGGTATCCGGAGCCGAAGATATTGGCAGGAAGCAATTTCTGCGATGTCGGCTTTGAGCTTGATGCCAGGACAAACAGGCTTGTTGTGATGTCAGCTATCGACAACCTGATGAAAGGCGCAGCAGGCCAGGCAGTCCAGTGCATGAACATAATGTTCGGCCTTGATGAGAAAGCCGGATTGGAGTTCCCGGGATTGCATCCAGTGTAAATTTTTTTATATAATAGATGCATTCAGAGCATCTGGTGATAACATGAAAATAATTGTTTTAGGGACTATAAAGGAATTCCATGATAGTATCAGGGGCAAATTGACAAAAGGGATAGATGTATCGCATTACTATAATGAAAAGGACGCTGAAAAAGAAATCGGGGATGCAGAGGTTATTTTTTGCTCCGATGCAACCAGGGAATTCCTTGAAAAAGCAAAAAAGTTGAAATGGGTCCATACCCCATGGATAGGAGCAGATAATATCATAAAGAACATTCCTGCTGGAGTTACACTAACAAGGACAATAGGTGTCAATGACGAAGATATTTCAAGGTATGTGTGCACATATATATTGTATTTTACGCAGAAAGTAAAGGAGAGGATAGATTACCAGGAAAAGCGTTTATGGGATAAGATGAAGCTTCTCGAGGAGTTCTCAGGAAATGCTGTCGGAGTAATCGGGCTTGGGAGCATAGGCCAAAAAATTGCAGAGGTTCTGCACAACCTAGGTTTTGAAGTATATGGCTATAAAAAGAACACGCCGGATAGGGATTTTGCCTTCATAAAACAAATCTATTATGGTAATGAAAAACAGACCATGTTAAGCCAATGTGATTTTGTTGTTGTGTGCCTGCCCTTGTCTGATGATACAAAAAATTTTATTTCTGGAAAAGAATTGGACTCGATGAAAAAGAGCTGTGTTCTGATTAATGTTGGTAGAGGCGGAACAATAGATGAGGATGCCCTTATCGAAGCGCTTGAGAATAAAAAAATAAAAGCCGCTGTCCTTGATGTGACAAGAGAAGAGCCCCTGCCACAAAATAGCAGGCTCTGGGGCATAGATAATCTCATCATAACGCCGCATGTTTCAGGTTTATTCCGATTTGACGAGAGAGCCGCTTTTTTCAAAAAGAACCTGGCCCGCTATATGAATAATCAGCAGTTAGAAGGTATTGTGGAGCTAAAAAAAGGATATTAAGATGTGCAGACTGCTATGTGTCCGTTCAGAAACTGAATTTGATATTCAGAGTTTTCTTAAAAAATTTTCTGTCATATGTAAAAAAAGCCAGGAATACCAGGGACATGGCTGGGGCCTTGCTTTTCTTAAAGAAGGGGAATGGCAGCATTACAAGAACATAAAGCCCATATGGGAAGATGACCTTGCTCATTTTGGCAGGACAAAATATCTAATTGCGCATGCGAGGTCTGCATTTGAGGACAGGGATATTGTTATTGAGTATAATATGCCGTTCTATGATGACAGATATGTATTCATCTTCAACGGAGAGCTGCGCGGTGTCACGATAAAAGAAGAAGGCAGGATAGGCGCTGAGAAGATATTTAATTTTATAAAAAGATTCGACAAAGGAGATATGAAATCTGCTATGGAAAAAGCAGTCCCTTTAATAAAAAAGAGGGCAAGGGAGATAAAGGCCCTGAACATTATCATTGCGACAAAAGAGAATGTATTCCTGAACACTTATTACAGTATGGACCCGGATTATTTTACTATGCATTTTTCAGAGAAAGATGATATGCTCAGGATATGCTCGATGCCCTTCCCTGGTGAAGAGTGGACAGCAATTCCCAATGATACAATAAAGGTGTGGTGAAAAAATGATAATAATCAAGATAGGCGGCGGTAAGGCTATTAATACAGAAGGTGTTATCAAGGACCTTGCAGGGCTGGATGAGCCATTCATTATTGTGCACGGCGCAAACTATTTCAGGGATAAGCTGGCTGAAGAGCTTGGAACGCCGAAGAAAACAATCACCTCTGTCTCAGGGTATTCGAGCGTATATTCAGATGATGATGCTATAGACAACATAATGATGGCATATGCAGGGCTGAGGAACAAGAGGATAGTAGAGCTGTGCCAGCTGAACAATATAAATGCAGTCGGCCTTTCTGGGATTGACGGCGGGCTGATACGCGCAAAAAGAAACCAGGGGATAAGAGCAAGAGAAGGAAATAAAGTAAAGCTGCTGCGAGATTTCTCAGGCAAGCCTTTCCAGATCAATGTGGGATTGCTGAAGCTGCTGCTTGACAACAATTATCTCCCTGTCTTATGCATCCCTGTTATCGATGAAGAGGGCTATGCTGTCAACACAGAGAATGACGATATTGTAAGGGTCCTAAAAGACACTCTTGGCGCTGAAACAATAATCAACCTGATAGAGGCTCCGGGATTCCTTGAAGACAAGGATGATCCAACCACGCTTGTCAAAAAGATGTCTAAAGACGAGCTTGAAAAGAGAGAAAGCCAGGTTGAAGGAAGGATGAAAAGAAAGATTTTGGCATTAAGGAAACTTTTTGAAAAAGGTGACTGCAGGGTCATAATAAGTGATGGTCGTGTTGAGTGCCCTGTTAAAGACGCCCTTGATGGTAAAGGGACTGTCATTGAATAATCAAACAAGGTGAAAAAATGGAAGATTATATTGAAATGGAAAACAAATATCTGGCACCGACATACGGTAACAGAGGATTAGTGTTCAACAAAGGCAGGGGGGTGTATCTTTATGATAACACAGGAAAAAGATACCTTGACTGTTTCTCTAATGTGGGCGTCAATATATTAGGGCACTGCAATCCCAGCCTTAATGAAGCAATAACTGAGCAGCTTCAGAAGATGACAAATCTGCACGGCAGCTTTTCTAATGAAAAGAGAGCAGAATTTTCAAAAAGGCTTGTTGAGATATCTCCTGGGCTGAAAAGGGTTTATTACTGCAACTCTGGAGCAGAAACCATAGAGGCTG
>JAFGSP010000184.1 GCA_016934775.1 Candidatus Woesearchaeota archaeon
CTGGCTGACTGACATACTTGATGGCTTTATTGCAAGAAAATACAATCTGCAGACAAGGTTCGGGGCGTTCTTCGACCAGTTTGTAGACAAGATATTCATCACTTTTGGCCTGATAGCACTTACAGACCTAGGGTTCATTCCTATCTGGTTAACTCTTCCCATGCTTTTCAGGGATTATCTTGTCACAGGCATAAGGAGCCTGATGAATTCAGAAGGGAAAATATTGAAATCTGAAATGAGCGGAAAGCTGAAGTTCGGCCTGCAGATGCTGACAATCCTGACTGCAACTCTTCTTTCTGCATTGAGCTTGACAAACCCTGATATTAAGAAATGGATGTACACTGTGATATTGTGGGTCATGATAATAGCAACCGCAGAAGCTTATTATGCTCTGATCGAATTTTTCTGGAAGAACCGGAAGATATTGGGAAAGGTGTTTTCAAAAGCTTAAATCCTGCTTAGAATCAGCCCCACGAGAGCAAAACTTTCCCATAATGCTCAGGATCATCTGCTCTCCTGAATGCCCTGACCATGTCATCAGAAGAAGTCATAGGAAAAACCTGTTCGTGGATTATCTTTGATGCTGCTTTCTGGAACTCAGGATTTCTCAAGGCATCCAAGACAATTGAATAATCCTGCCTCGGACTCCTTGTAGTCCCCTTTATTGTCAGGCCTTTCTCAAGGATCCTTCTTGTGTTGACAGCCCTTTTCTCCTCACTAACTCCAAGAAGCATCAAGACGCCCCTAAGCTTAAGGGCCTCAATAGAAGTATTTATTGCAATCTCTGAACTCCTTCTTCCTACACATTCAAAAGCCTTGTCAAAATAGTTCAAGGGAATCTCTTCATTTTCAGCATTCACGACAGATGCAAAAGACTTTGCATTCGCAAGTTTCGAGTCTTTTATATCTGCCAGGAACAGGTTTTCTTTTCTTATCCCGAAAAGATATCTCAATGAAACTGCCATTAGGAAGCCAGTCGGGCCTGCTCCCATCACAATGGCCTTATCATTAGCATTGACCCCCGCGTCTACTCCTGCCCTGTAGTTAACTGTAAGCAGCTCAGTCAGGGCTGCTGACTCATCTGTGACCTCATCAGGGACTTTGACAGTGCAGTCTGCGGGATGGACAAACATAGTCTGGGCCATGCCGTCCTTGTTGCTCGACAGGAATTTGACGTCGTTGCAATAGTTCTCGTGTATGCCCCTGCTGCACGCATCGCATTTACTCTTATCCTCCCTGTGGATATAACAAGGTATATTGGGGACTGCGACAACCCTGTCCCCTTTTTTGAAAGAACCTTCTCCAGCGACAACCACAGCTATCCCTTCATGGAGCAAAGCCAAAGGATATTTTTTCTTGAGCACCTCAGGGTCTCGCCTGCCGAAAAAGTATCTAATATCTGATTGGCATATGCCGGTCAAAATAGGTTTAAGAAGGAGATGGCCCGGTGGAAGTTCTTCAATCAAAGACTCTTCTTCATGTAAGGTTTCTGGAGCCACCACTTTATATTTTCTGACCCTCATTAGCAACTAGAAATCGAAGATATTTATATAACTTGCCAATAACGACCCTCAAAGAAAGCTACATATTGCCTCTGCTACTTCTTCTGGTTTTTCCATTGATACACTGTGGCCTGCTTTCTGTATCACTGAAAATGAACACCTGACGTTTTTAGTTCTGAGTATTGATTCCGCCTCTTCTTTTGTATTGACTTTGTCATGGCTTCCGAAAATCAACAAAAGCGGAAGTCTGTAATTTTCAAGCTCATTTTCAAGGTCAAAATCAAAAACAGAAACTCCCATATTGAGATATGCTTTTTTGTCCATTTTAATCCTTCCGACATAACCATACTCATCAATAATTTTTCTGTCAAATTTATACATGTTGATGAGCTTTGCGGTTGTATATCCATATATCTTTGTATTTACTATATGTTTTACAATATCTCCAAAGTTTTCCCTGCCCTTGGACATATTCAATATTTTCTTTACAATTGCTTTTTTCCTCCTGTTCTTTTCTGTCCTGAATAAAGGACCAATCAGTATAATCTTTTTTGAGCAATTGGGATACTTTTTTCCAAGGTGAGCAGAAATCAGGCTGCCCATTGACAATCCAATAACCGCTTCAGGGACAATCCCCAATTTATCTATGAGTCTCTTCATATATTCAGCCTGGATCTCAATTGAATAATCATCCAGTGTGTCTGAGTCTCCAAACCCTGGCAAATCAGGCATATAGACAGAATATTTATTTTTAAGGAAGAGAGAAAGAGGGATCCAGCCCATCCAGTTATTAGTCCAGCCATGAAGTAATAGCAATGGTTTCCCTGTGCCTGCACATGCGTAATTTATTGATTTTCCTTGGACATCTATCTTTTTCACTTTAACTATTTTTGATCCAGGGATGTTCAACACCTGATATTTCGTCTGCATTTTTGCTCCTTTTCCCAGGTATGAATAAACAACACTAATAAAGTTAACTAAATTAGATAAAAGCACAACAAATTATAAAACCTCACTGTCTTTTCTATACGTTATGAAATACACTATCCTCGACTGCTACACTGATGAGCCAGCCGGCCTTGGAGTGCCTCCTTATTTAGGCACTTATCCAAGA
>JAFGSP010000185.1 GCA_016934775.1 Candidatus Woesearchaeota archaeon
CAGAAGTCTGCCTTTTTTAGCAAGTCAGCTTGCTGACTGTAGGACATATTTTCCCCCATTAGAACTCCCACGCTTAAGGAGGGAGTTCGTGGGGAAAAATATGTTTCATAAACAAAGTGTGATACACTTTGTTAAGCTTCTGGACAGCGCCATCTTTTAAGAAAATTATTTATATTAACTCGGGTTTGATTGAATGGGGTGAGATAATGTCAGAAGCTCTATATATGGATGATTCTTATTTAAGAGAATTTGATGCCATTGTCGAAAAAGTAAGCAATGAAAAATTTATTGTGTTGGATAAGACCGCCTTTTTTCCTAAAGGTGGCGGAGTCGAATGGGATACCGGATCAATGACAAGAAAAAAGGACGGAAAAAAATTTGAAGTAGTTTTTACTGGAAAATTTGACGGGAAAATTAGTCATGAAGTTTCTGGACCAGGTCTTGGGCAGGGAGATGAAGTCCATTGTGCAATTGACTGGGAAAGGCGATATAAGCTCATGAGATACCACACAGGAACTCATGTTCTTTGCGGTGTCCTTAGCAGGGATTACGGATTATTAGTTACAGGCAACCAGCTCACAACAGAGAAAGGAAGGGTTGACCTGAATATGGATACGATGAATGTTGACCTGCTTAAAGAGGCTTTCAGCAAAACTAATAATCTGATAGAAAAAGACCTTCCTGTCGATATTTACTATAAATCCAGAAAAGAAGCTGAAAAAGACCCAACCTTGTTTAAACTGGCAATAGGATTTCCGCATGATATTGATACCCTGAGGATTGTCGATATCAAAGATTTTGATGCACAGGCAGATGGCGGATGTCATGTTAAATCACTAAAGGAAATAGGCAGGCTTGTCTTTCAGGAAGCTGTAAATAAAGGGAAGCAGAACAGGAGAGTATATTTTACTGTTGAGTAAATTTTTTAAACTCCCTTAACTAAAGAGACATTATGAAAACAGTTTTTTGCCCAAGATGCGGTTCTCCTAACTTAAAAGAGCTGGGAGATGGTTATTATAGGTGTCTTTCTTGCGGTTATGAGGGAACTCTGGGTATTGAGAAGACAATTTTTAAGAAATAAGAAAAAATAGTAATGAAAAAATTAATCTCTTGATATCTTATACAGTGCCTTAAGTGCAACTATACCTGCGCCAGGAGCAACGAACAATGTTATGTTCGCAAGCAGCGGATTGATAAAGTTTAGCCATTCTCCAATCACAGGCACCAGAGTCACAAGATTTGTAAGCGTAACAGACAAAGCGTTTGCGCTCACAAGGAATGTCAGGCTTGCAAGCAGATATGAGTTCAATTCTCTGTCCGTGATATTAAGCAGACCTACAACAAGACCCAATGCTCCTAGCAACCAGAAAACACTTCCGGTCAATGCAGAGAAAACTGCAATTAGCAATCCAAGAATAAATGACCATGGACCGACTTTAGCCATGAATCCTTCTTCATCATCCTCGTCAAAAACATCATCTATATCTTCTTTTGTTTTAGCCATATTTAACCACCCCAACTTGTGGTAAGCAATAATAATTCGATATATAAAAATGTTTTCATTTTGGAGTGATTAGAAAATTTAATCAAAAAAATAAGTGGGGACGCAGGGATTCCACGGAACAGAGTGACGTGGCACATGAACGACAGTGAATGTGTGTTCAAATCCCGAGTAAGACTAGAAAATAAGTGGGGACGCAGGGATTTGAACCCCGATCCGGCGGTCACTTCCTAGAAGCTACTGACCGCAGTATATGTCATCGTCTTTCGACTCCACGCTCCATGACTGGAGCCGCCTATTTGCTAGGTTCTTTCGAATCAACTAGCCAGGCTGTACTCACCTTATGGGTGAATTGTACTACGTCCCCTTTATAGTGCAAGAAAAAACCTGAATTTATAAAAGTTATTTATTAGCTTAATTTTTTTACCAGTTCAACGATCTTCTTTCCATCAGCCTTTCCCCTGAGCTTTCCCATTACTTTCCCGATCATGGCATTTAGTGGAAGGCCTTTATTCTCAGAAAAAATCTTTTTAATTTCAGATTCAAGCTCTTTGTCCGACATCAGATTGTACTTTGAATAATCTACATCTCGCCCATGCGCAAGCTCAACCTGTATCTCGAACACAGCCTCTTTGCTTATCTCTCCATTATCCAGCTTCTCAAGCACAAAGTCAGCATGCGGCTCAAAATCAAGATCTTTTCCGTGCCTTTTTTGTATCTCTTTCAAGGCTGTAGTTGTCGAATGGGCAATAAATTTTGGTTCAATGTTCTTGTATTTTTTTACAAGTTCCTCAAACTTCTGTACTTTCCTAATAAGCTCTTTTGCTGTTGCTTCGTCGATTTTGTATTGTTTGACAAACCTTGCAACTTTATCAGAAACTAATTCAGGTATTTCTATGGAATCCAGCAGTTTTTTTGTTATTTTAATATTTGGGATATCTGTTTCAGGATACAGTCTGTGCGCGCCGGGAAGAGGCCTTGCATAGGATGAAGTTGCATTGTTATGGTTAGGTGTCCTGGTCTCTTCAGGCACTCCTTTAAGGCAATAAAGAGCGCGTTCGTAGACAGCATCGATTGCTTTTTCAGAAATCTCCTTTTTTTCAGCAATGATAAGAACCAAATCGTCTTCTTTTGCATTGAATTTTTTCCTCAGTTGTTTGAATTCAGTATCCAAATTATATTTTTTAATGTCTTCATCAGTATGTATCATCCCCTTTGTGCCGTATGCCTTTGCATATTCACTCAATTCTTTTCCGAATGTCTTTCCTGGGCAGACTTCTCTTTTTAGCAGCCCTGAGAACTTTGGCAGAAGCAGGGCATATACACTTCCTTTGTTCTTTATAAGCTCAGAGACCACCCTGAATTTTGTCTCTTTAAATATTGAGGTTACATCTTCGGATGTTTTCTTGAATTCTTTGAGTTTCCTGTTTTTAAGTTCATTTTTTATCTCGATAAGATTATGTTGTCTTAAGGCCTCGTTTCTCACAAGTTCTTCCAGCTTTTTTAGGTCCTGCCATCCCTTTACTTCAATCCTGGCGCCTTCTCGGATAGAAACATTCACATCCTGCCTTATTGTACCTATTCCTCTTTTGACATTAAATGATCTTAAGAGAGTCCCGATTTGAAGAGCAGTCTCTTTTACATGTTCAGGGTCTTTTATTGATGGGTCTGTACCTATTTCCAGTAGCGGGATACCCAGCCTGGATAAAGAATAATATACTTTGTTGCCTTCTTTTTTTATGATTTTGCATGCATCCTCTTCTAGATTCAGCTGGAGAACTTTCACTTTTCCTTTAGATGTCTCTAAAAAAGAATCTTTGCCTTCAAGACCGACAAGCATAGTTCTTTGGAACCCAGATACAGCTGAGCCATCCGTGACAGTCTTTCTCATGACACATATTGTGTCAGGCAGTTTCAGCTTCAGTAATTTTCCGACCCCAAGCGCAATCCTGAATGCTTCTTCATCTACTTTATGGGGAGGTTCCTCATCAAGCTCTACAAGGCACGCCTCATTTTCAAAAGCATGATAGATAAACTCCCTATCCCTGAACTGCTCATATGCAGAAGCTAAATCAACTTTACCCGTCTCTCCTGCTACAGCCCTCATCTTTCTTGTAGTAGAAGAGCATAGTTTTTTCTCTTCCATCCCTGAAGAACAGCTGCAGAAAAGTTTTCTTGTGTTTAGTTCTTGATGAATCTCAATACCTGCCTTGAACCCGAGTTTCTCATAGTCTATGTCCATGCTGATATTGGTATTGGGAGTATTTTAAAAAAGTTTGCCTGAGTCAACTGCTTGTAAAAGGGCATTATAGAGAAAAAATTTTAAATTAGACATTACTATCTTCTCTTGATGAGAAAATATACAAAGGAACAACTGATCCATTTTCTGAAAAAGCTTTCTTCTGATTTAAAGAGAACTCCTACTATCAAGGATATGAACAAAAAAAAGAAGTTTCCTTCAGCATCTACTTATTTTAAGAGATTCGGCTCATGGAATAATTCATTGAAAAAAGCAGGTCTTAAGATAAACATAAGCAGGAAATATGATAAAAAGGAATTAATAGAAAACCTGATATTACTGAGAAAAGAGTTGGCCCGTATTCCGAAAGCATCAGACCTAAAAAAGAAAAAATGGTCTGCTTCTTATTCTACTTACAGGAAATACTTCGGCAGCTGGAAGAATGCGCTGAAGAAAGCAGGCATAAGCAACTCAGGAGAAATAGTCAGCCTGAAAAATTTTCCGAGATAGCTTTTTATATAAGGATTTTTTATGTTTTCTTATGACAGACTCAATAGCACTTTATAGTCCATTCCCAATAGGAAGAAAGCTTGGAAATCTGCTTCCTTCCCTGGAACGTCTCAGTGGTGTTGTCTTTAGGGATTATTCAAGCCCTCTCGAAGTCCTTTTTGGATGTACTAATATCGGGTTGGGAACTCAAGAAGGAGACGAGGTAAGGATCACTCAGGTATTTAACAGGCTTTTGATTGCTCCTGTCAATGAGTCTGTTGGTGTTGCTAAATATGCCGATGCTGTGCGCTCTGCGTTGCAATCAGAAGGTATGAGCCCTGTCCAATATTATTATGGGTAAGTTTAAATATTTGGGTTCTTAACAAGTTTCTATGCTCTATAAAACACTGGTTTTACTTTATGAAAAGCTTGACAGCACGAGCAAGAGGCTGGAGAAGACATATCATATTTCTCAGTTAATCAGAGAGACTGGTAAAGACGATCTGCCCCTTATTATTTTGATGGTCCAGGGAAAGATGTATCCAGAATGGGAAGAGACAAAGATAGGCGTATCCTCTAAACTGGTTGTGAAAGCAATAAATAAAGCAACAGGCATCAGCGAAAAAGATATTGAGGCAGAGTGGAAAAAGCAGGGTGATCTTGGCCTTGTTGCAGAGCATCTGATAAAGAAAAAAAAACAATCTTCATTATTTCCGAAGAGCCTTTCTGTGAAAAATGTTTTCGAAAATATAAGAGGGCTATCTTCTTTAGGAGGAAAAGGTAGTGTTGACAGGAAACTGGCTGCTATGTCTGAATTGTTCATTAATGCGACGCCCAAAGAAGCAAAATATATAGCAAGAACATTAGTTGATAATCTAAGGATAGGCATAGGAAAAGGCACTTTAAGGGATGCTATCATCTGGGCTTATTTCACAGAAAAACTTGGGATAAAATACGACCCTGAAAAAATAAGCATTGAAGTGGATGACAGAGAAAAATATAATGAAGTTGTTGAGCTGATAAGGAGGGGATATGACCTGACAAATGATTTCGGGAAAGTTGCAGTATTGCTAAAAGAAAGAGGATTACGAGGACTGGATGAAATCGAGCTTAAGGTTGGAACTCCTATCAATCCGATGCTGTACCAGAAAGCTGAAGATATAGATGACGCATTCAAGACAGTAGGAAAGCCGGCAGCATTTGAATACAAATTAGATGGCTTCAGGATGCAGATTCACAAAAAGGGCAGACAAGTCAACATTTATACGCGAAGATTGGAGAATGTCACATCCCAGTTTCCTGAAGTTGCAGATTTCGTGATGGGATTTGCAAAAGCAGAGTCTTTAATCCTTGATGCAGAGGCGGTGGGGTATGATCCTGAGACAAAGAAATATCTGCCTTTCCAGGCTATCTCTCAAAGAATAAAAAGAAAATACGATATAGATGAAATGGCAGAGAAATTCCCTGTAGAGGTGAATGTTTTTGACATTATGCATTACGACGGGAAGAGCCTATTGGACGAGCCGTTCAGGAAGAGGAGAGCAATTCTTGAAAAAGCGGTTTTACAGAAACAACAAAAGATTGTTCTGGCAAAGCAGATCATTACAGAAGATGCAGAAAAAGCGCAGAAATTCTATGAAGAATCCCTGAAAATGGGAGAAGAGGGAGTAATGGCAAAAAACCTTGAAGGTATCTACAAGCCAGGCTCCAGGGCAGGCTATGGCGTCAAGATCAAATCAATTCTTGAGCCTCTTGATTTGGTGATTGTGGCTGCTGAATATGGCGAGGGAAAAAGGTCAGGGTGGCTTTCCAGCTTCATCCTGGCTTGCTCTGACAACGGCGAATTGAAAGAGATAGGGAAAGTAAGCACAGGTCTTAAAGAGCTTGACAATGAGGAAGGCACGACTTTCAGAGAAATGACTGGACTGTTGAAGCCATTGATTACAGAACCAAGAGGAAAATATGTTAAAGTCAGGCCTGAGATAGTAATTGAAGTAGGATATGAGGAGATACAGAAATCCGTCAATTATTCTTCTGGATATGCATTGAGATTTCCAAGATTCCTTAGGTTGAGGACAGATGAGAAGACAGTCGATGACATAAATACATTGGAAGATGTTGAAAGGTTGTACCAAAAACAGAGAGGGAGAGATAAGTAAATTTTATAATATATCCTGTTTTCTTGTTAAAAATGGCGAAATGCGGCGTATGCGGAAAAAAGATTGATATTATTTTTCTGGGAAAGCTATTAGGCACTTATATCAAAGACAAAAAAGGAAAAAAGCATGCAGTCTGTTTTGAATGCCAGAAAAAGATTCCTGATAAAGAAGACCTGCTTAAGAAGATAAAATAATAACCTTTTTTAAATAAACACAATTCTCGATATCTAACGCCCCTGTAGCTCAGTCGCAGAGCGACAGTCTCGTAATTCCAACAGGAAAACTGTAGGTCGGGAGTTCAAGTCTCCTCAGGGGCTTTTTTTCTATTTCTTTCGATTAATTTTTATATTTACCTTTTCTTCCACTATGAATGCCTGTCCAAAAAATCCCTATGAAGAAAATAAGAAGGGAGAGATATACAAAACTCAATATAGACAGGAAATGGCTGCTTTTGGGAGCTTTTGGGTTTATCTTGTCTTTTTTCATTAATATCTGGCCATTGATTTTCCTTTCAATATTTTGTGTTGCAAATGCGATATTGTTGTCTATTGACAGATATATTAATGCACCTTTGGATGTTGAATTATCCACATTTTCAGCGGTCCTTATGACAACAGTCTATGGCCTAAACTGGGGAATTGCAGTGGCAGTCCTCACTAAAGTGGCGGCAATCCTTTATAATAAGAATATCAGGGTAGACCATTTTTTTATGATTGGAGGCTACGTGGTGGCAGCATTGTTCGCAAATGTTTTCAGGGGCCTTCCCATAATAGCTCTTGGGATTATTGTGACTATGATTACTAATCTATATGTCGTGTTTGTATCGAAATTCATAACAATGCTCTCTAATTACGAGATAATGATGTACGGTTCTTCAAACGCGATATTCAACTCAGTGCTATTCCTTGGGTTTTCAGAAATCTTCTTGAGGATTATGACCCTTTAGTTCACAACAGTTTTATATAATCATTAACTTCTTTAGTAAATATGCTTCATTATTTTTCCGAGAAACAGGATTCGAGATTAGATTTGAAAAAAATCAGAATAAAATTAAAAAATATTGTTTTTGAGATATATGCCGCAGCCGGGATTTTCTCAAAAGATAAGCTTGACAGAGGGACTGAACTATTGATAGAAAATGCAATAATTAGACCTGGCTGGTCAGTCCTTGATCTGGGCTGCGGAACAGGGATTGTCGGAGTCTCTATTAAGCTTATACATCATGATTCAGATATCTTGATGTCAGATGTCAACAAGCGGGCTGTCATGATAAGCAGGAAAAATATATCTCTTCATAATCTCAAAAGAATCAGTGCAATAAGCAGCAACATATATGAAAAAATTCCTGGTAAATTCGACACAATACTTTTGAATCCGCCCCAGACAGCAGGTAGAAATATCTGTTTCTCCATGATTGAAGGTGCTTATCATCACCTTAAGGAGGAGGGATTACTTCAGCTTGTCGCCAGGCACAGGAAAGGCGGAGAGACCCTTAAGAAAAAGATGCTTGAAGTTTTCAGTAATGTCGAAGAAACAGCAAAAGGCTCAGGCTACAGGGTCTATGTCAGCAAGAGATAGTTGTGTCTCTTCAGATTTCTTTTTCTTGTGCTTGTCGTCTTTTATCCTGAACACTATTGTGCCAAGTATCGATATGATAGATGTGAACAATATCAATAATAGGACTAATTCAGGAAAACTTGGAATTGAGATGCCTTCATTGAAAGGCAGGAAAGCAAGCAAAGTGGCAACAAACCCCCTAGGCACCATTGTCGAAATCAGCAAGGCATGTTTGTTGTATTTCCTGTCAAGCAAAGAGACTGCCATGACACTTATATATCGTGTCAGGATAAGCAGCCCTATTATTGCGAATGCCATCAGGACCAGATTAAGAGTTATGATGTGGATCTCAGAAGTAATACCGAGAAACACAAAGAAAAAAGTCCTTATGAAAAATGAGAAATCAAGTTGTATGAGGGCTATTGATTTTAGGGACTGTATATGTTCTCTGGTGCAATATCTCTCTTTGAGATTCAGATATTTCATCAGAGGGGAGAGATTTCCGAGGAAGAGAGAGAATACAAGGACAGCGAGAATTCCGCTTCCTCCAAGAAGTTCTGCAGTTCCATAGAGGATAAAAAGAAGGCCAAGTATAAACACATAATTCCTTTTTCTCCTTAATGGAATAAGCTTTATTATCTCAAGCCATAATAAGAAAAAACATATTCCTAGAAACAAACCAAGGAAAAATTCCAGAAAAAAATCCCTGATAGAGCTGAATATTGAGCTGATCAGTTCCTCTGGAGTCCCTTTTATCAGACCAATGATTGTGACAGCAAAAATTATCAGCGTCGTGTCATTAAGTATTGATTCCAGGATAAGAAGATTTTTTGTCTCTTTATTGATATCCAGCCCTTCAAGAAGAGAATGCACCATGACAGTAGTTGTGCCGCTTGAGACAATGCCAAGGAGAAGGCCGTGAAGCAGATTCCACTGGAATAAAAAATGCGCCATCAACCCAACAGATACAGTGATTAGTATGTTGCCCAGTATTGTGAATATGCTCGCATCAAGTATTTTTTTCAACAGGAATGAAATATCAAAATCAAGCCCGCTGTCAATCAGTATTATGATTATAGCTACAGTTGCAAAAGGCCCGACAATCCCGTGCAGATCAGCAGGATCGATCAACTTGAATACAGGACCGACAAGAAGCCCTATAAGAATCAGGATCATTGACTCAGGAATCCTTGTTTTTTGAGAAAAAACATTGGCAGCATAGCCAATCAGGATTATTGTGCCGAGGAATAAGATTATATCAATAGTGATTTAGCCCACCTTTTTTTGGTATGTTAAGGAGATAACTTATTTATAATTTTCGATATGTTTTTCATATAATTTTTATAAACATACACTTACTCTTAACTAATATGAAGATTGGAAATCTGAAAATAGACGGTAAACTATTCCTTGCTCCAATGTGCGATATTACTAATCTGCCATTTAGACTATTATGCAAGAGATATGGCGCTGCAATGATGTACTCAGAGATGATACATGCCGATGCTTTTCTCATGGGCTCAGAAAAGACAGGAAAAAGGCTGTATTTTCTAGAAGAAGAGCGCCCTATAGGGATACAAGTCATAGGTTCAAGAGAAGATTTGATTGTAAAGGCAGCTGTCAGAATCCAAAAACAGCTTAAGCCTGATTTGATTGACATCAACATCGGCTGTCCTTCATATAATGTCACGAAGCTTGGCAGCGGAGCAGCTATGCTCTCAGAGCCTGATAAGATCAAAAGCCTGGTCAATAAGCTATCTGATAAATTGAAAATCCCTTTGACCTGCAAGATGAGGGTTACAAATAACGAAGATAAAACAATAAAACTAGCTGGATTGATTCAGGAATCAGGAGCTGGGGCACTGACAGTACATGGCCGGACTGCGAAACAGGGATATTCAGGCAAAGCAGACTGGAAAATTATTGGAAAAATCAAATCAGCGCTTGATATACCTGTGATTCTTAATGGAGACGTTACAGACGAGCTTTCTGCAGCCAGGGCATTTGAGGAAACAGGATGTGATGCTGTCATGATTGGAAGGGCTGCGCTTGGGAATCCATTTATATTCAAGAGGATTAGCCATTATCTCCTGACAGGAAAAACAATTGAGGAACAGGATAAAGAACAACGTATAAAGGATTTCTTTGAGCTTGTCAGGCTATGCAATGAGCATAACTATGAAGATTTGGCATATATTAAAGTCCAGGCATCACATTTCACCAAGGGCATTGAAGGGGGTGCTATTCTGAGAAGAAAGATCACTTCCTGCAAGACAGCAGGACAGATTGTTGATGTTCTTAAAAAAAACTAGTTTTCAGATTTCTTTTATCCCGTTAATGGTGTGAGTGATAAGCCTTATGCCTACACCTGTTTTCAGTAGTGCAGAAAGCACGGCCATATGCTCTTTCCCTGTTCCCGATATTAGATTGAGCGCTACCTCTGTTCCGGATATTCTCTCTTTCAATTGTTTTTGTATGTGGTCTATAAGAAGCTCAATGCTCTCATTTTGGTTGATTACAATGAATTCCATATTTTCATTTTTTTTGAAAGTTGTAGAGCCGAACTCATTTGTTATAAGGAAAATCTTGTCCCATTCCTGGCTGTTCATCAATTTAATAACTTCGCTCCATGTTCCTTTTCCAGTAGAAAGCAATGCAACAAGCTCAGTCATACTCAGGTGTAATCGCAATAAGCTTTTAAAAATATCTGTGGCCAAGGAGAAGATTTATAAGAAGAAACAAGTATCTTTTTCTTATGTTTTTTACAATCAATGAGATTATTGATGTAGTCATAATGACACTTGCTATTGGATATATCTTCTCGACATTTATTAAAAGGGCTCCTCGTGGTGGATATGATCCTCTATTGCATTATAGTAAAAACAGGATGGTTGAGGATACCAAGCAGGGCATAGTCATAGCTGCTCCAGCAATAGTCCTTCATGAGCTTGCTCATAAATTTGTGGCTATGGCTTTTGGCGCAACCGCTGTGCTTCACGCGCCCATAGGTTGGTATGTTGCTGTAGTTGTAATGAGGATGTTGAATTTTCCTTTCCTCTTTTTTGTTGGGGGTTATGTAACACATACGCCTTTGCCGCCGTTAGAATCAGCCTTAGTTGCAATATCGGGTCCATTGATGAATTTAATGCTGTTTATTCTAAGTAAGCTTTTTATCAGCCTTAGGTTAATTGGAAGAAGAAATTATTTTATTGCAGATGCAACAGCGAAGCTGAATCTGTTTCTTTTTGTTTTCAATCTAATCCCTATTCCTGGCTTTGATGGCTTTAATTTTGTCTCAAACATAATGCGATTGTTCTTCTGATTACTATATCACATAAATCTTTATAAATCATCTGTTATATTACCAATTAATGCACACAATTGATTTTCTCTATTTGTTAAAAATAAAGGTGAAACGCTAATGACAGAACTATTGAAAAAAGTCTCAAAAAAATCCATAGACCATGAGTTTTATACTCCATATCCTGAGAATTACAAAAAAGGCAAGACAAAATATATCATTGTTTTTGGCACAGTCATGTCAGGGCTTGGCAAAGGAATAATGTCAAGTTCTCTGGGCAAGCTTCTAAGGTTCAAAGGATTCAAGCTAGCCCCTATAAAATTTGACGGCTACCTGAACCAGGACGCAGGTACCCTTAACCCTTTTAGACACGGAGAAGTCTTTGTGCTGGATGACGGAACAGAGTCTGATATGGACCTTGGGACATATGAGCGTTTCCTGGATATTGACATATCAAAATCAAACTACCTTACGAACGGGAAGCTTTTCAATATGATTCTGAACAAAGAAAGAAAGGGGGAATATCTTGGAAGAGATGTCCAGGTTATCCCACACGTCACAGGAGAGATAAAATTATTCCTCAGGACCCTTGCAATGAAATCAGAATCAGATATTGTGCTTTTTGAAGTAGGCGGCACTGTCGGCGACCTTGAAAATATGTTTTGTATCGAGGCAGTCAGGCAGCTGATGTATGAGGAAGGGAAAGAAAACGTCTGTTTTATTGCACTTACATATGTGCTTGAGCCTGAATTCTTGGGAGAGCAGAAGAGCAAGGCTGCACAGCTCGGCATAAAGAATCTCCTTTCAATGGGTATCCAGCCGGATATAATAGCCTGCAGGGCTCACAATCCTGTTACTAATAAGGTCAGGGAGAAAATCAGCGTATATTCTAATGTAAAAATTGAAAACGTAATCAGCCTGCACGATGTCAAGAGCATCTATCTCATCCCTGAGATGCTCAGGCAGGGTAAGATTGCAGAGAATGTAATGGAGTTGCTTAACCTTAAGCAGATTACATCTAAAGATTCTGAAGATAAGCAATTCATGCAATGGACTGAGTTGACTGAGACAATCCGGAAACCGAAGCACAAAGTAGTCATAGGAATGACCGGGAAATATACCTCTTTGAGAGACTCATATGCAAGCATAATCAAGGCATTGGAGCATGCAGGCGCCCACCTGAATTCCCAGGTGGAGATAAAATGGATTGAGACAACAGAGATTGAAAACGGTAAATTAAATGTTGAATCAGCCCTGAGAGATGTAGATGGCGTGATAGTTGCTCCCGGGTTCGGCAAAAGGGGCACTGAAGGAAAGATCATGTGCCTGAAGTATATAAGAGAGCACGACATCCCATACCTTGGTGTCTGTTATGGTATGCAGATGGCAGTGATTGAGTTTGCGAGGAATGTCTGCGGCCTTAACGGAGCGAATTCTACAGAGATAGAGCCTGATACAAAATATCCCGTAATTGATATATTGCCAGAGCAGAAGAAAATTGAAGGCCTGGGCGGAAACATGAGGCTTGGCGGAAAGGATGTTGAAGTTAAGAAAGGTACTCTTGCCTATGGACTTTATGAAAAAAAGACAAAAATCAGGGAAAGGTTCAGGCACAGGTATGAAGTTAATCCGAAATACATAAATAAGCTGGAAGAGAAAGGCATGGTATTCTCAGGAAAGCACCCGGATTATGAAATAATGCAGATAATGGAACTTCCCGGAAAGAAATATTATATTGGTGCGCAGTTTCATCCTGAGTTCACTTCAAAGCCATTGAAGCCAAACCCATTGTATTACGGCCTGGTGAAAGCAGCACTCTCTGCCAAGAAATCTCAGTAAATTATTTATACTACTCTTTTCTATCTTTATTGAGAACAGAGGTAGATGTGTGAATAAGAGAAACTTGTACATAATCACATTACCGATAGCTTTTGCTATTCTTATTAGTTTTGTGTATGCTTCTTTTGGTATCAGTTTGGTTTCTCCTTCTGATAATATTTTCCTGAATTACAACACATCAGTTGATTTTGTTTTCAATGTTACAGGAAATTATTCTTATTATAATTGCAGTCTGTATACGAATAAGACAGGTACATTTGAGATAAATTCTACAAATAGTACTGTATTGAATAATACTCTCACAATCCTCACTCTTTTTGACTTTTCTGAAGGAGCTTTTGTTTGGAACGTATATTGTGTCAATGACAGTGAGGTTAACTGGAGCTCTTCTAATTACACATTTACAGTCGATACTGTTTCTCCTCAGTTATCAGGTAATGCCACTTATCCTGCAAGCCCTGCGACTTATTCTCCAGGCCAGTCATATCAGTTCAATGTGACCTGGACAGAGCTTAATCCCCTGACTGTGAAGATCGAGCATAATTTCACAGGAGATTTTGCAAACAATACTATGTCTAATTCAAGCGCTGTTTATTATTATGACTATACTTCCGGGGTAGCTGTGGGAACTTATCTCTGGAGAGCCCATGCGAATGACAGCGCAGGCAACACAAACACCACAACTTATTTTTCATTTGAAGTTCAGAAGGCATCCTCTTCAATTAATCTTACCCTTGATAATAATGCAACAAATACTACAGTGGAGGTCTTAGATTATGTTGCTTTGAACATTACTCTTCTTTCAGGAGAAGGAGTGGTTGACCTGTTATTCAATGGAAGCTGGGTCAACTCAAGCTATAATCTTTCCCACAGTGTCCGGGCGACTTCAGTCGGCTATATTAATGTGACTGCCATCTACAACGAGACCCAGAATTATTCGTCCAGCATAAATGTGTATTACATCAATATTACTGATACAACTCCGCCTGCTATTACAGTAAACAGCCCACAAAATGATACTTCCTTTTCATCAAGCAACTTTACTTTGGATATAACAACAGGCGAATCAGCCACCTGCGATTTTTCCACAGATGGTTCAGCTTATAATTCTAGCTTTACAGCTAGCCAGACAACCCATGTATTGACAGTTGTTCTGTCAGATGGCCATTATAACATATCAATAAACTGCACAGACAGCTACGGCAATACAAACTATGGTAATGTCACAAATATAACCATAGACACCACAACACCTTCACTTGCAATAGTTTATCCTTCAGATTATCAGCAGATTTCAGGGCTTTCAGTCCAGCTGAACTACACTTATAATGAGTCCAGCCCAGGACAGGCATGGTTCCTGAAGGATATGAACTCAACTAAGAATTATACAGTGCCAACAGATACCACAGGGGGAATTAATTCTATCACTATCTCTTTCCTGAGGCCTGGTTTCCATACTATTGCATTGTATGCTAACGATAGTTCAGGAAGCATAGTCAACAGCAATGTTTCTTTTATCCTGAACGCTTCATTTAACGCGACACAGTGGGGCGTAGACTTCAATAGTTCATTGGGAGAAGCGGATTCTGTTGCAATGATAAACTCATCAGGACAGCCGATTGAGTCTAACCTTACAATGGACCAGGAAGTGACTATGGAACTTAATTTTTCAGATATCTCTGTCACAGTCTATAACTTTACTGCCCTTAATGCATCATGGGATTCATATTTCTCAGCAGAAGAGGATGATTCGGATTTTGAGTCAGATGTCGCCACATCTCTGGGCACTAATGTTACAGATTATGTGCATATCAGCAATTTCACAAGATTCTACAATGCTACCAATGGTTATTTCGGGAGGGTAAGGCTGCCGAGGAACAGCACAGGATACACCCGGATATATTACTGCCCAGATGATGAATTGTCAAATTGCGTGCCAATCACAACATGTTCAGGCGGCTATTCTAAGTCCAGCAGTTCTGCCTGCTACAATTCCACAACAGATTACACCTATGTCTATGTGCCTCATTTCAGCGCTGTCTTCGGTGATAATGACACTATTGCGCCTACTATTAATATCACATCACCTGTAGCCGGAAGCACACTTAACACTAGTTCTGATAACACTTTGTCTTTTACAACCAATGAGAACACGACATGCGTTTTCTCTAAAGATGGGGGTGCATATTCATCGACTTATTCAGTTTCATCCGGTCCAAGGACATACAGCACAACATTCTATGTATCTGCAAACGGCGCGCACAATATAACTATAAACTGTACAGATAGTTCCAGTCTGCTTACCCAGGAGGTCGTGAACTTTACAGTTGCAGACACGATCTATCCCAGATTTGTTTCAGGACCTTCGGCAACCGCTACTACTAGTTCTATAACTGTTTCTTTTACAGCAAGTGAATCAGTCAATATGGATATCAGGATAATAGGAGAGAGTGAATATACGACCAGTAGCACCTATCAGACATCCCATACAGGACAAGTCTCTGGACTTGATTCTGACACCTCTTATACCTATAATGTAACAGTATGCGATAGGATCGGGAATTGCAATTCAACTACAGGGACTAAATCAACAAGTGCAGAAGACGATGATACAGGCACAGGTTCCAGCAGTTCATCCTCCTCAACAACAGGGGGCACGACAGCCACAAGCACGACGAAATACAGCCAGTTCTGGCCGACACTGCCTGTTGGAAAGCATACTATGTCAATATCAAGCACAAAAATATCTTTTACCCAGATTGTTTTCAGGAATAGCAGGGACATAGCAACTCCTGTTGACATGATTGTCCAGGTCATTTCCCAGCCTTCAGAGCTTTCGAAGCTCAAGGATGAGGTCTTCCAGTACATAAAGGTAGATAAGACAGAGTTGACAGATTCTGATGTGACTGATGTAACTATCAAGTTTAGAGTCGACAAGACATGGCTGGATGCAAACAACATTGATGAGGACAATCTGGCTCTTTACAGGTACTCAGGTTATTGGATCAAGATGTCCACAGATAAAAAATCCAGCGATTCCAGTTATGTCTATTATGAGGCTGACTGTCCGGGATTGAGCTATTTCGGGATCAGCGGGACTGAAAAACAGGAGACAGACACCCAAAGCGATTCAGCAGATACTACGCCTACAGGTAATGCTGTAACTGAGGTTTCAGATACCCAGGCTCAGTCAACAGAACAAGATACAGGTGTTACTGAAAACAAAAAAAGTTTTTCCTGGGTCTTGTTTCCCTTGATACTATTAGGTCTGATAATTGCGGGCGCCGGAGGATTCTTATTCTACCAGAGAAGCATATCTGTTCTCCAGGATTCTCAGTTAAGAGAAGTCCGGCAATATGTGGAAAAATGCGAAGCACAGGGTGTTGAGCTAGCTTCCATAAAAGATTCTTTGCTTAAGTCTGGATGGTCTGAGTCCATCGTTGATATTGTGATGCACGATGTCCACATCCCAAATCAAGAACTGACAAAGATTTCAGCCTATATCACGAATATGCAAAAACTCGGAAAGGGAATTGATGAGATTAAGACAAATCTAAGAAAAGTCGGATGGCAGCCGGAAGTCATCCAGCAGGCATTTACCCTTAACAAGATTAATGCAGTGGATAAGAAAGAAATGAAATTCAGCAAGCCATCTTCAGTCCCTCTAGTTGACAAGCAGGAACTGAATGAAGTTATTGACTATATCAAGAAGCTCAAGGAATTTGGCCAGCCAGATTCAAAGGTAAGGCAAAAGCTAAAAAAGGCAGGCTGGTCTGAAACTATAATAAAGGAAGCCTTCAATTCTATTAAATAAATAATAGTTTGCTTTGATACCTAATAAAGAAAAAAATCTATTTGACTTTGATTACATCGCCTATGGTGAAGGCAGATGATTTTGTCTTTAAGGATTGGGGCTGCACTTCTTTCTGCTCTACAAGAGTAATCCCTAACTGCCTTTCGATTTTTCTTGCTAAATCAAGAGAAGGTATATAACTTCCAGATTCCATCTTATGAATGAGTGATTCTTTTTCTGCAAGGAATTTTGCAAATTCCTTTTGTTTTAGCCCAAGCTTTTCTCTTTTGTTCCTTATCAGGAAGGAGTAATCCTCAGTAATTACCTGGATGATTTCTCTTTCTTTTTGTGGTTTACTTATTGTCTCTTTTTTGCTTACAGCCTTTCTTCTTCTTATTATTTTTCCAAAAGCAGAACAATTCTTGCACACATTTAATTCAACTCCTTCAATAAGAGACAACAGAACAGGCCCCTCGCTGCCGCACATTTCACAATTTGCCATTTTACTCACGTATAAATATCAAAACATTGAATATGTCTTTCCCCTGGTTAAGTGTATAATTTTTCTTTATTTTAAATTTGTGGTTTTTTGCAGCTTCTTCCAGCAGACAGGAATCTCGTGCAAGCAACACCAGGCAACCGGTTTTCTTAAGGATATAATTTGCCTGGTAGAAAAGCTCATTGTATCTTTTCAGTAATTCTCTTGAATCCTTCTGCTTTGACATCCTGGGAGGGTCACTGACAACAAAATTAACTGAATTTTTTTCGAATTTCGTGTCAAGCCACTCAATATCTACCTTGCTCATGTTCAGGAACCTGTCCACTCCTGCAAGCTTTGAATTCTTTTGTGAGGCTTTTAGGTATTTCAGCTGGGCATCATATCCATAGATATCTGTCTCATCTTTAACTGTCTCTGCATCTTTTTTCTCAAAAAAATCAGGGCAGTCTTTGAAAAAATCAAGCCTTGTGAAAAACAGCTTGTCCTTGTCATAGAATCTGACTGGGAATTTCTGCGAGAACAGCGCAGCCTCAATCACAATCACACCGGATCCCATGAACGGGTCAATGAGAACCTTTTCTCTTTTGAATCCTGACTCCCGGACGAGTACATATCCTGTTGTTCCTTTTAGTGATTCAGGGTGGTTGAATATCTTGTACTGCCTCTTTGAAAGGTCCATTCCTGAAAAATCTATCCCAAAGTATCCTTTGTCTTGATATATATATACGTAGAAAATGATTTCAGGGTTATCATATTCCGGGGTTGACTTATATTTGGCTATTTTAAGGCTTATATTTTTGGATATGTCAACGCTTTTAAAATCATGTTCCCCTTCCCGCCTGGTCTCCACCATGAAACTCTTTTTTCCGTGGATCCATTTTTTTATATCTTTTTCAGGGAATATCTTTTCAATGTTTTTGACTGTCTTAGCCATAGACTTATCTACATCAAATTCAGCCAGCAGCAATATTGCACGGGCAACTGACTGCGCCCTGTAGCATACAGCGCATAATTCCAAAAACTCTTTGAAATTGAATTTGACTGCAGTCTCATATTTTTTTATTGCTGAAGCCTTTATAAGTTCTTTAAGTTCAAGCGCAGCAATATCTTCTGCTCCTTTGTTCACAATGACTAATCCTGTGTGCATATAGTCTGGAAAATAGAAGGTGTTTTTAAGGTTGTTGCTGTGTTTCAGTATATTTTAAGAAAGAAACAGTTATCCGACTATCTTTGCGGCATCAGCCACCTTATCCCCTTTATTCATCTTCATCAGCCTCACTCCTTGAGTGTTCCTTCCGATGACAGAGATGAATTTTGAGCTGGTCCTTATGACCTGGCCTGATACGCTTATGAACATAAGCTCATCCTCATCAAAGACTGATTTTATAGATACAACATTACCGTTCCTTTCGCTTGTCTTGATGTTAATGACACCTGAACCGCCCCTGTTTATAAGCCTGTAATCACCAATAGGTGTCCGTTTTCCATAGCCGTTCTCAGTGACAGTCAGCAGGGTCTTGCTCTCATCAGCCACGACCATTCCGATTACTTCATCCTTTTTCTTCAGCCTTATTCCTATCACTCCCTGGGAATACCTGCCCACTGCCCTCACATCATTTTCATTGAAGCGGACAGCCATACCCTGTTTTGTCGCGATTATGATCTGCTGCTTGCTGTTTGTCTTAACTACATCAACTACATCATCATTATCATTCAGCTTTATGGCCCATATGCCGCCTTGCCTTGGCCTTGAATATTCCATGAGCGCAGTTTTTTTTGCCAGGCCTTTTTTAGTGGCAAATATAAGGTATTCATTATCCTTGAACTCTTTTACAGGGATCACAGCAGAAATCTTCTCATTTGTCTCAACACCAAGAAGATTGACGATAGCCTTGCCTTTAGAGTACCTTGACGTCTCAGGGATTTTGTATACCTTCATCCAGTAGATTTTGCCTTTGTCAGTGAATGTCAGGAGATAAGAATGGGTGTTCGCTATGAACAAATGCTCGAGGAAATCCTCTTCTTTTGTCTCAGCACCAATTATGCCTTTTCCGCCTCTCATCTGCTGCTTGTATTCATCAAGAGGCATCCTCTTTATGTATCCTGAATGGCTTATCGTGACAACAACATCCTCTTCATCGATAAGGTCTTCGATATCAATATCTTCTTCATATTCAATTATGTCTGTCCTCCTTTCATCCCCGTATTTCTCAATCAGCTCTTCCTGCTCTTTAATTATTAAATCAAAAATCTTCTTTTTCTCAGAAAGTATTCCCTGGAGCTCTGAGATAAGCTTTATCAAATCAATGTGCTCTGACTTTATCTTCTGCTGCTCTAGAGCTGCAAGCCTCTGTAGCCTCATGTCAAGGATTGCCTTTGCCTGCTCTTCACTGAGCTTATAATCTGTCATGAGCTTGTCTTTTGCTGCGTTGCCGTCGCTTGATTTTTTTATCTTTTCAATGACTTTGTCGATATCATCAAGCGCTATGATCAGGCCTTCAAGGATATGCGCCCTCTGCTGTGCCTTTTTCAGCTCAAATTCTGTTCTTTTTGTTATTATGTCTATCCTGTGCTCAATGAAAAGCTCAATCATTCTCTTGAGATTCAGTGTTCTTGGGATATTATTCACAAGGGCTAGGAATCTTACACCATAACTTGTCTCCATCCTTGAGTGCTTATACAGCTGGTTTATCACGACATCAGGATTCGCGTCTTTCTTGAGGGTTATCACAATCCTCATCCCGTCCCTGTCAGATTCATCTCTCAGCTCAGAAATCTCTGTTATTATCTTCTTCTTCACAAGGTCTGCGATATCTTCAAGCAGCAAAGACTTGTTTACCATATAAGGGATCTCTTTCACAATCAGTGAGATGCGGCCTTTCTTTTCCTCAGTAACAATCCTTGCCCTAAGCTTCATCTTTCCCACGCCGGTATTATATGCCTGCTTTATACCCATGTCTCCGCATAGCAGCCCACCAGTAGGAAAATCCGGTCCTTTTATGACTTCAGTCAGCTGTAAGATGGAAACTTCCGGATTCTCGATTGCCATTATTATGGCCCTGCTTATCTCTTTGAGGTTATGCGGGGGAATATTTGTAGCCATGCCTACGGCAATGCCTGATGAGCCGTTGATGAGAAGATTGGGTATTTTACTAGGCAGAATCACAGGCTCTTCCAGCGAGCCGTCAAAATTAGGCTGGAGCCCTATTGTCTCCTTATCAATATCTTGTAGTATCTCATCAGATATCTTTGCCAGCCTTGCTTCTGTATACCTCATAGCAGCAGCAGAATCGCCGTCAATGCTTCCAAAGTTTCCCTGGCCTTCTATAAGCGGATATCTCAATGACCATGGCTGGGCCATCCTGACAAGAGCATCATACACAGAAGAATCTCCGTGAGGGTGCCATTTACCAAGGCAGTCTCCTACAATACGGGCGCATTTCTTGAACGGCTTGCCATGCTGCAGGCCAAGCTCCATCATTGTGTAGAGGACGCGCCTGTGGACAGGCTTGAGCCCGTCTCTTATGTCAGGGAGGGCTCTTGATACTATTACAGACATTGCATAATCAAGAAAATCCGACTTCAGCTCGTCTTCGATTACAGCAGGAATTATCCTCTCTTCCTGGGTGTTGTTTTCCTCACTCATTTTTTTAATTATTTTTCCAAATCTCTACTCAGAAAAACCCGCTTTTTTGACCTGTTTTATCCTCTATAAAACTGAATTGTTTGGTATTTAAAAAGGTTGTGGTATGTTCAAAAAATCTGCTCGATTTATCTATTGCAAATTCCTGATAATGAATCTCATAATTTAATATAATAGATAAATTTAATAACCTTGAACTAAATATCACAGAATTGAAGAAACTTGTCCTTGTCAGGAAGTCCTTCACCGTGATATACCGGGTAGAATTAGACTTCCAAAAGACAATGAGTCATCTGAAAGAACTAAAATGTCAAAACCTATAATCAAGTTGGAGAATGTATGGAAGACTTATAAGATGGGCGATGTAGAAGTCCATGCATTAAGAGGGCTGAATCTTGAAGTCAGGCAGGGAGAATTCCTTGCCATACAAGGGCCTTCAGGCTCAGGGAAATCAACAGCCATGAACCTTATAGGGTGCCTTGATATACCTTCACAGGGAAAGATATATCTGGACGGACAGGACATCTCAAGATTATCAGAATCCAATCTTGCCCAGATCAGGGGAAGGAAGATAGGGTTCATATTCCAGCAGTTCAACCTGATCAATACGTTGACTGCGAAAGAGAACATAATGCTGCCTATGATGTTCCAGGGCATACCAGAATATGAGCGCCATAACCGGGCCCGGGAGTTATTGGAGAAAGTAGGGCTTGGTGAAAGGATGAACCACAAGCCTAAAGAGCTATCCGGAGGTCAGCAGCAGAGAGTGGCTATCGCAAGATCTCTTTCTGTGGATCCTGATGTTATCCTTGGTGATGAGCCGACAGGAAACCTGGATTCAAAGACAGGTGAGACAGTCATGGATTTCCTTAAGAGGCTTCATAAAGAAGATGGCAAGACAATA
>JAFGSP010000186.1 GCA_016934775.1 Candidatus Woesearchaeota archaeon
AGGATATCTTTTCAATGCATTGTTGTACAACCTCCAGGATTACCGGGCTGTACAGAGCCTGTTTCATGAATTGGTCAAGACAAAAAACCTCAACAAAGCAATCCTTCAGATGATGCACACTTACCAGAAAGGCCTTGTCAGGAAGAGAAGAAGCATCCGGAAAATAAAATGATAGATGAGCTTGCTTTTAGATATAACAGGGACTTGAAAAACAGATTCCTTAGGAAATACATACACAGGTTTTATTATCTTTTTTTGGGATTTTCAAAATGGATCAGGTCCGGTAGGACTGATGGGTTCACTCAGGTGACAATAGAGACGACAAGCCAGTGCAACAGGAGATGTTCTTATTGCCCTGTTTCGGTAAAGCCAAGAAAAAAGGCGCTACTGAAAAGCGAAGTATTCAGGAAAGTTATTGATGAGCTCGCGAAAATGGAATACTCGGGCAGCCTGTGGTTCTCACATTTTTCAGAGCCTCTGATGGATAAGAGGCTTGCTGATTTTGTAAGATATGCAAGGTCAAGACTGCCAAAAGCATACATCGTGATAACTTCCAATGGCGACATGTTGACTGAACAGCTTTTCTATGAACTTGAAAGAGCAGGAATTTCAAAGATATATGTTACTTTTCATAATGAGAAAAAGATGCAGGGAAAATATGGGTTGGTGCGGTCATTGCGGAAAAAAAGCAAAAAGATACTCTTCCGAAACCTATCAAGCAATTCTCTCCTGATGTCCAGAGGAGGTCTTGTCAAAGTAAAAAATAAAGAGACAATGGATTTCTGCGGATTCCCTTCAAATACTCTAGTGATTGATGTAACAGGGAATGTTGTGCTTTGCTGTGAAGATTATCTCGGGAAATATAGTTTCGGCAATGTTGAAAAAGAATCTATTGCGGAAATATGGCAGAAGCCCAAATTCAGGAAGATCCGGAAGGACACAATGGCAGGAAGATTCAGCCTTGATATATGCAGGCACTGCACTTCTGAATAATCTGGCAGGATAGTCCTGGTCTGAATATACCTAGCCCATTACCGGGTCCATACATCAGAGGAGATATGCTTTCGCATAGTTTCTTCCCAGTTTGAGCAGATTCATAAAGCTGTTGCCGCTCAGGGCAGCAAAAGTCCTGTATAGCTGGGACGGCCGGATATAATATTTCAGATAGGCTTTTCTCAGGATAGCTTTTAATTCATTATTTTTCAAACCAGACATATTCGCATCGGTATCTGATAAGGTCAGCGCCTGAAAGTCCGGCAGTTTCCCAGCATATGCTTTTTCAAAAAGAATTGAACCAGGGAGAGGCGTCGCGACAAAGAACCTTGCAAGGTCAGAGTTCACTTTCATCGCCAGCCTGATTGTCTTTTTCATGTCTTTTTTAGTTTCTCCCGGAAAGCCCAGGACATAATACATCATCGAGACAATCCCGGCGTCTCTGCATATACGGGCGCTTTCGACAGCTCTTTTCGGATACAGCCTTTTGAGATTCTCTTTAATTATCTTTTCAGAGCCGCTCTCGACCCCAAAGCTTATGAACCAGCATCCGGCCTTTTTCATGGATTCTGCAAGCTCAGCATCAAATGTGTCTATCCTGCTGTTGCAGCTCCAGGTAATTTTCAGGCTGTTGTCCAGGATTGCGCTGCATAGTTCCAGTATATATTTCCTGTTTATTGTGAATGTGTCTCCCAGGAACATGAAGTCATCAATGCTGTGTTCCCTGATGCATTCTTTGATCTCCCTGATTACATTCCCTACAGACCTGTAGCGGGCTTTTTTCCCGTAGTAAAATGATGCTGTGCAGAAACTGCATGAATGAGGACATCCTCTCTGGGCTTTTATCACTGTGAATGGCTTTCCTGTTTTCGGATTTATGTATCTCCTGGTGGGCATCTTCTTCCTGTCAGGGAAAGGAAGACTATCCAGGTCCTGCAGGACAGGCCGAGGGTCATTAGCTATTATGTTTTGGCCTTTCCTGTAACAAATCCCTTTAACTTGATTCAAAGAGTTTTTGTCCTTCTTATAATTCTTAACGATTTCAAGAGCAGTCATTTCCGGTTCGCCGATGACTGCAACATCAAAATCCTCTAAGATCAGCTTTGGAAGAGCTGTCGGAAGCACTCCGATGGCGCATATGAGGCAATCTTTGTTTTTTGATCTTATGAGCCCGGCCATTTTTTTGTCAAACCTGTATGTTGGGGCACTGACGCTTATGAATGCTATTTCAAATCTTTTCTCAAGTATATTATTGAGCCTTTTTCCGGATACAGGCCGGGCCATCATGTCATATAGTTCGTTGTCTATTCCTTGTTCTGTCAATAAAGCAGAGATTATGCCCAAAGTCACAGGCGGAGTAAGTTGCCCGCCTTTCCTGGATTCGCACCTGCCTTCTTTCACATACTGGAAATTATCAAAAGACGGCGGGTTCAGTATCAATACTTTTTTCATTTTCTATGGGTCATGATTTGTAATCCTGTCTTAGATCGGATTTATCCTGCTCAGTTTTTTATAAAAATTCTTGAGAGTATACTTCATGAGATTCCAGTTTCCCTGGGTGAGTGTGGATTTCAGGAACTTGCCGATGTATCTTGGCCTCTTGTAATATTCATTGTATGCCTGGTCTGAGAACCTGTACAATTCTTCAATGCTTTTTGTCCATGGCAGTTTTATCCACGGCATTGGCTTGTTCGGGGCATATTCACCCTGCAGGGTGTTGTTTTTCTTTGCTTCAAGGTAATCAACTGTGCCAGGATAAGGATGCAGCACTCCAAAAGTTGCAAATAAAGGATTCAGTTTCTTGGCGAAGCTGATTGTTTGCCTTATTGTCTCTGGCGTATCTGCCTTATTTCCTATCATGAAAAAACCAAGAACATTCATCCCATGTCTTTCAGTCTTTTCAAATGCTTTTTCAACAAGCCTTGGAGAGATATCTTTCTTGATTGCATCAAGCACTCTCTGGCTTCCTGACTCAACCCCGTAAGATATTGTCGAGCATCCTGCTTTTCTTAAGGATGTCAGGATTTCTTTGTCGATATGGGTCACCCGGGTCCTTATCCTGAACTCAAAGTCCATCTTTTCTCTTCTGATCGATCTCATTATGTCAAGAGCCCTCTGCTTTTTCATCGTGAATATCTCATCGTAAATCTCTACGCCGTCTGTCCCTGTTTCCCTGATGAGATTAAGCTCATCAATTACACTATTGATGCTTCTTGTCCTGTAGCTCCTGAAAGATTGGTTCAGCTTGGCGCAAAAAGTGCATCTGTACGGGCATCCGCGTGAAGTAATCAGCACATCGACTTTGTTCCTTTTTGATAGTTTTGAGTAGTACAGCTTAGGATCTATTAATTTCCTTGAAGGTATAGGTATCCTATCAAGGTCCTTTACAGGCTTTTCTTCAGGTGTGTGCCTGATCTTTTTACCTTCGCGAAACGAGACCCCATTCACTTTTTCCAGCGGGCTTTTTTTTTCAAGGGCCTCTACAAGGTTTAATGTTGGGTATTCGCCTTCTCCCCTGATGATGAAATCAATATCCGGGAACTGGGTCATGACTTCTTTATTGAGAGCAGAGGCATGATGCCCTGCAAAGAATATCTTTACATTTTCATCCTGATTTTTTATTGAGGAAGTCAGTCTGTGCATATAAGACAGGTCGCTGGAATATAGCGGGAAGCCTATCATATCAGGCGAGTTCTTCTTTATCCTTTTGAGTATCTCATCTGAAGAGATCCCTTCTGCGAATGCATCAGTGATTTTTGCCTTATACGAGTTGTTCTCAAGTATCTGTGCTACATACATCATATTGATAGGAGGAGTGATCATGGGCAGTTCTTCAATAGAATCAGGTTTCTTTGAATTCGGATTTATGAGCATTATCTTCATTTTTCAGCCTATTCTCTCATTTATGAAGTTTCTATATATTCTTTTCCCATATTCGGGATTGCTTTGAACTGAAAAATCCTGATAGACGTTCCGGTCATAGACAAGTTTCTGGATCCTGACAAGAGATCTTCCCAGCGGACCCATTAGTTCGGGATGGAACTGGATTCCATAGATGTTGCCCGGATAATGGAACGCATAGTCAGGCCATTCTTCTGTTTCGCCGATCTTGTATTTTTCAGGGGCGGTGATGCCGTCATAGTGGGTCGTGACGACTCCAAATTCATCAGGCAGCCCCCTGAATAAAGGGACATTTTTTGTTTTTCTGAATAAAATACTGCCGGATATCTGAACAGGCATCCGGGACACTGACTTTTTTCCGAATATGTGGTAGGCAAGGATCTGTGCTCCGAAACATATGCCCAAAATTGGGATCCCTTTTTTCATCCATGCACTGATGAACTCACATTCCTTTTTCATCCATTGCTTTTCTTCCCGGATATAGGCCATGCTCCCTGTCAGGATCACTTTATCAACAGCACAGTCTTTTTTTTTCAGCTGATGCGGTTTTCTTACATAAGTATCCAGCATGTTTTTCAGGCCAAGCCTGCTCCTCACCATAAATCCCTGAGGGTAGGCTTTGATATGCAGGTTATTGTCAACAATCAATATTTTCATAATGCATCAGTCTAGAGTTTCAGATATTCTTCAAGCGGTCTATTTTTATCAGTGGTCTGGCTGTCCAGGAATTCCATGCACCAGATCTCAAGGGAAAGCAGGCTGTAGATCCTGTAGCCGTGATGCTTGAGTTCGATGATCTCATGCGGTTTGATTTTTTGCGTCCTGAATTCTCTGAATATCTTGTCCAGATACTTGGGATTGTACCAGCCCCTTTTTTTCAGCCGCTTCAACAGGTTTTCTAGGATTCTCTGCCTTTTATGGAAAAGCAGATACCAAGGGACATCAAAGCTTTGCTGCAGCCCGTAGACAAATCTTTTTGGAAGATATCTCAGAAGGGCCAGTTTATGGAATCTCCTCCTGGTTCCTGAGTTTATCAGTTTTTCAAAAGTTGATCCGGAGTTAAGCCAATTCAAGGGCAATGAATTTATGAATTCAATTATATCCCTGTCTAGATAAGGGCAATAGAAATTCATCCCGAAACTTTCGACAGGCTTCTGATTCATGAGAATATTATAGACAAACACACCATATATCATCTTTGACTCTATGAGTGCATCAGAGAAATTATTTTTGCTGAACCTGATGTCTATAGAACATTTGTTTTTCATGACTTTTCCAAATGTGTTGCCGGCTAATAGCCGTCTGAGATTCTTGTCATTGAAATGCCTGTAAGTACATAGCCTCTGCATAAAATCTTTGTACATCTCTTTTCTGCTGAATAAGCTTAACGTATGTTCCAGTTCCCAGAGCCGTTCCCAGTCAGTTATCCTGATAAGAAAACTGCTGATATCATGTATAGCTTTCCTGGGAAGATAAGGGAGATATTTCAGATATTTGTGCCATTCAGCAACTGGGTAATATTCAGCCCAGAGCGTATCTCCCGGATCACCTGTGAATATCGTATCGACCTGGCCGGAGCTTTCCTCTGCTATTACGTATGCGGCAAACCCGTGGCCTGACAAAGGTTCTTCAAGGACAGAGGTGAGTCTGGGAATCATATCAAGATGCTCAGGCCCAATCTCTATTGTGTGGTGAACCCCTCCAAACTTTTTGCATATCGCTTCTGCTTTGGGAGCTTCATCAAAACCGAATTTCCTGAATGAGACCGTGTATCCGTGGATAGGTTTTTTGAATACTTTTGAAGACTGGATAAAAATATAGGAAGAATCATGCCCTCCGCTCAGGAAAATTCCTAAGTTTTCCGGCTTCACAGTGTCGACATAGTTCTTTATGCTTTTCCTGAACAAGGATTCATACTTGTCAAGATGCTTTTCCAGGTTTTTGAAGGGTTTTCGGTTGAAGCAGTATTGCGTTCTCAGATGATTTTTTTTTGATACTTTATTTTCCTTCACATATATTACATCGCCCGGTAA
>JAFGSP010000014.1 GCA_016934775.1 Candidatus Woesearchaeota archaeon
CCAAGCTTATCAAACCATAGAATTAACTCTGTTTTCTTATCCATTCTAACACCTCATCTATAAGTATCTTAACCACTATAACTAACAAACTTTGCAATAGATAGCTGTTTATAAAAGTTTTGAAAATATAATATAGTTATTATTATACTTTCTATAATTTTTGAAGCCGCCAGCACCCTACATCCACCCTATGTATCTTCCTTGTGTGAAAGTGCTGGGTCTGCTTCAGCGGAAAGTTAAATGTGAAAAAATGGGTGACCTTAAACCCATTGTCCTTTGAAATCTTTTCTATGAATGGTTTGGAAGTTGTCTTATGGAAAGAGTAAATTGTATCTGCAACTTTAAATGCCTGTTCCAGAAATACCTTATCAGCATGGGCATTTTTCACGCCAAATGGCGGATTCTGGAAAACAATGTCAACTTTTTCTGAGAAATTTGTCACGTCATCACATATGATCTCGGATCCTTTTTTCATGCCCTGAAGCTGCAGATTCTCTTTCAGTCTTTTCAAAGGGATCTCATCAATGTCCAGGAAATATACTTTTTTCGGGCTGAAGAACATGGTTCCTATGCCTAGGATTCCTGTCCCGCAGCCAAGGTCTGCTATTGTCTTTTTCTCAACATCCCCGTTCTGGTATGCAAACCAGATTATCTCCGCAGCTATCTCAGAATCCGTAGGATACTGCTCAAGCCTCACAGACGGCTTTTCGAAACTCTGTAGCCTGGACAATGTTACTGCAAGCTGCTTTTTTGAAAACATAGATAATTGTAATACCCAAATATTTATAAATTTATGACTTACACTTATTAGGACTCGGCGGGTGATAGAGATAGATAAAGACAGACAGTTGAAGCAGGCTTTTGATAAGATCAAGGCAGAGATGACAGACCATCTTGAAGCCATAAATGAGAATACTGACGAGATAAGTTCTAACCATGACTACATACTCTTGCTTGAAAAAATGATACACAAGCTCAACGAGAGGATAGATGAGCTTGAGATGAAGTTATCTGATATGTCCGGCCAGAAGAAAGCTGACGATCTGAAAGACATAATCCTGAAGCCGAAAGAACAGGAGATATTTCTCCTTCTGTACTCCAGGACAGGCGACCTTCTTGATTATAAGGAAATATCCAGGATAACAGGATTAACAGAAGAGCTTGTCCGCAAATATATATCTGGAATCATAGATAAAGGAATACCTATAGTAAAAAAATATTTTGACAACAAAGTCTACCTTATTCTGGATGCTGACTTCAGGAACCTGCAGGCTAAGAATAATGTTGTCAGGATGAAGTGAGTTCTGGTTTTGGTGTTCACTGGCAGTTCTTATCGTAAGATTTATATAGCATCAATATCATAGAAAGGGTCATGGGATTGTTTTCAGTTAGTAAAACTTCTAAAACAGCAGACACAAGACTCGCTGATTCTATGGAAAAAGAGATTTCTAAGTTCAAAAAAGAGGTTGTGAAAGCAGAGAACATGGAAAAAGAGTTCCATAAGTTCACCAAATTTGTGAACAAGTTCATGTCAAAAGCTTTTGACCTGCACTATAAGTTTACTTATGACGACCTGAAGAATGAGTCAGCGGAAAAAGAACTGCCTGAAAATATAGAAAAAAATACGAAGAATCTGCTTGATGCGATGGCTGATATGGAATTTGACTCTTTGTCTATAACGCCTGACAAGCTGATTGACGCTGCCTCGTTGTTCTCAGACTTATTGAGCGAATATTCAGGACAGCCTGTTGAGACAAAAAAAGAAGATATTCATCAAGATAAGCCAGAGGCTCCTAAACCCAGGCTGTTCTCGCTTTTCAGAAGAAAAAAGAAAGAGCTGAAAGAGACTGAAATAGAAGACCTTCCTGACTTCAGCCTTGAGGTCAAGGAGACACCTAAAGAAGAAAAAGAACTCCATGTAGAGGATGAAATCGTGGAATTAGATGAGCCTGAAGATGCGAAAATCAGGATAAAAGATGCACCTGTTGACAAGATAAAGTCATCATCTCCTTCTGAAGAAGAAGGGTTTATGGTAAGCGGAAAAAAAGAAAAGAAAGCAGAGTCAGGAAAAAAGACAAAGGCAGTAGCAAAGAAAGAAGAAACCGCACTGAAACTTGAGAAGCTGCCTAAATTCAAGGTCAGCGGAGACATAAAAATTCCTAAGAAGCTCGTTAAAAGCGAAGAGAAGATGATGAAGAACCTGGGCGATATTGTCCAAAAGCTGGAAAGGGAGAAGGATGATGTCAAAGAAAAGCTGGGGATGGTGAAAAAAGAAGAGAAATTCCTGGAAAAAGAGAAGAAGATACTTGATACGAGGAGCAGCAAGAGAGACCTGCCTGAGTTCATTATGCTTGAGAAGAATCTTGAGAAAGAGCTTGCTGAACTAGAGAAGACAAAAAAAGAGTTGACGAAGAAAGAGGCCGATATAAAGGAGAAGCTGCATACTGTATCTGTAATGGAAAAGAACCTCAACCAGTGGTCAAAGAGACTCATCAAGGATGATGAGCAGCTCGAAGAAAGAAAAGAATTTGTCAATGCCAAAGAAAAAGTCTTGGATGATATAAAGAGAGATCTGGAAGAAAAATATAACTCTGCAATTGTGGAGATAGACAAGGTCAAGGAAGACCTGAAAGAGAAGGAAGAAAATTTCCTAAAGCTGCAGGACTTCTATAGGGCCAGGGAGAGGAGATTATCTCATGAAGAAGGCAACCTGTTGGAAGAGAAAAGGCGATTCTCAAGGACTGTTGCGCATCTCCTGCACAAGCACAGGAAGCTTGTTGACATTGACCTGGCAAAATGCAATGAAAAACTTCAGAGGCTAAGCAAAGACAATAAGAAGGCTGATAACCTGCTAAATATTTTTGAGAAAAAGTATGCCATGATGAGAAAAGAAAAGGAATCCCTCACAAAATCGCTGCAGGACAAGCAAAGATATTTTAACGGACTTGAAAAAGATTTCAGGAAAAAGGATAAAGATTTTGCCAAGTTGAACGAACTCCTTGATATGAAACATAAGAACATAAGGGAGAAGATGCCGACACTTGATAAGTTTGAGAAAACACTGGAAGAGACTGAAGAGATCATAAAAGAAAGAAACAGGTCTCTTGAGCTGAAAGAACTTGACCTGAATTATCTTGAAAGAGATATTGAAAAGCTTGAGCATGGCCTGACAAACAAAGCAATAAGGCTTGACATTGGTGAAAAGCAGCTGGAGAAGAGGGCTGCCTCATTCGACAGGCTGAAAAAGGATGTGCAGGAAAGCATAAACAGTGAAAAGAAATCTATACAGAGAATAGCTAATAAACTTTCAAGGAAAGGCTACAACATCTCAAGAGACCTGCACAGGATAAATGAGACTGAAAAAGGGTTTGACCAATACCAGAACTCCTTATTTGACATGGCCCACAAGCTAAACGAGGATGAGTCATTGCACATAAATGAGATATCCATAACCCATGAATTCCCTGAAATAAAACCGGGAGATCCAAATATACTTGATATACTTAGGCTGCTGAACATTGCCAGGGATTTCATAAGGCACAACCAGGATGCCAGGGCAAGAGATGCTTATCTTGAGATACAGAGGATCTTCGACAGGCTTGAAGAGCTTGACAAAGAAGAAGTGTATGAGCATATCCTCGAAGTATTCAAGCCAAGGACAAACGAGTATGTCAGGACTAATGAATATTCATCTACTCAGGTTGGAGGCATGGCAACAAATATTGACTCACTGATAAGGAAGTTTCAGGACACTTTGGACAAGGGAGACACCCAAAGCAGCGGCCAGATATACAGCCAACTTCAGGAAAGCTACTCCCAACTCTCCCCAGAAGAAAAAGAAAGGTATTACACCCAGATAATGCAAATATATAACCGGGTCATGCAGAGACAGAGCGCTGTCAGTTCTATCTAGATCAGTTTTAAGAATTCTTCTCTTGACAATCCTGCCTGCCTGATGATTGCTCTTAATGTTCCTTTTGCTATTTCTTTATGGTTTGGAACGGTCATTCGCCTGTAAGGCTCTTTGTTTTGTCTTAAAATCATATGGCTGCCTGTCTGATGATCCAGTTCATATCCTAATTTCTTCAGAGCTTTAACAACTTCTAATCCAGAAACAACAGGCAATTTAGGCATAAATATCCACTACTTCTTCATCAATTGAAGGTGGAATTGGCTCATTATGTTTCTTCAGGCTTTCCAGATAACCTTTCATTGCATCCTTAATATTCTGGACAGCTTCGCTTCTGCTCCTGCCCTGAGAAACACATCCTGGCAAAGAAGGGCATTCTGCAGTAAAGATTCCATCTTCATCTTCCTCAATAAGGACTCTGAATTTCATAACTATCACCTTATAGATGTGGAAAAGTGGATATAATTTAAATAGATTTGCTTAATCAGTTTGTGTGAATCTAATTTTTTATAAATAGGAATATTCCCTTTTTTCATGGCAGATAAGCACTCTGCTATCGTCGCTTTCCTTCTGTTTCTGATATTGGTTGTTATAATTGCATATTTATTGGCAGTCCCTTCTGAGATAAGGGCGGCTATACTGGGAATGTAATTTATATTTTCAGTATTTTTTAGGAGTAAACTTCATCATAATGACAGCAGACGGACTAACGTCCTATTCGGCGCCCCGTAAGGGACAACCCCCGCCTCATCTGCGTCATGATGAAGTTCTTGTGATGCATTTGTGCTAAGAGATACATAATCTTTTTATATGTTAGCGGACTCCTTCTCAGGATGATCAACTCAATATTATCCGTCATTGGAAATATGGCCATCCACCTCGTCAGGAGAGGTAAAGGAATATTCAAGATACTCTTCTTTGTAGATGATTTCTTCAGGCTGTTCACAATGACAATACTGATACCTATCTTCTTTAATTGGTTAGGTTTTGGTAATTTCCTAGTGCAGCTGGGATTGGTCCTCGGAATAATAATAGATGTTCATGACTTTATTTCTGAGTTCGGGATTGGGAAGTTGTAGTGATGGAAGGTTTTTAACTAGACTGTTTTGTTTATTAAGATTATTAGAACATAATCAATATTCATTAAATAGTTTATCGTGTTGATATTTAAACAAGAAAAGAAATAGACTAAAAATTATTCCCCATATTAATGAGAACCTGAAATGATCTTTTTAGACTTTCCATCTCTCTAGATCCTCTATCAAGGAACCCTCCCTCAGGTATTCTATTAAGTACTTCGTGACATGCGTACCATAATGGTGTCTTAACTTTAGGTTGAAATTTCTGTATAATTGCAGCACAGGTCTGTCTTATCGCTTGTTGTTGTTCTTTTACACCATTCTGAAGTGCTCTTTCACAATTAATTGCCCATTGGTGGCGATTAAACTGAAAATCACTAATTGCTAAACCCGATACCATTTTCATTACCTCCGTTTGATAAGTTCTCATTAATTAATAATAATTTAAACTTTTCTATTTTTGGAATTGATTATTTACTTACTAAATAGTAGTATCAATTAGTAATCTTTATAAATAACTTATTCTTACTCGATTCGATTATTATGGATGAAACAACACAGGATAAAAGATGGGTAGAAGAAGCTTCTTTTGTTTCATCAGATAAACCTCAGTTTAGAGAAGTAAGTTTAGAAGAAATTATAGAATTCTATAAAATGAGAAAGCAAGATAGATTGCAATGGTTTAATGATGGCTCAGAGGAATATATGATAGCTGTCATTAACTATTGTGCACAACCAGAACAAGAGAAGGAAATAAATAAAGAGATTACACAAGGCAGATTGAGTGATTTATTTGAGAGAGCTACAAATAGTGACTCTACTAAACTGCTTAAAGATAATAGATATAGCTCTTTTAAATTTTATTCTAAGAGAGATAATGAAGGAATTACCAGTCTTGTAATTATCCCACAAGGTGTCACGGAAAAAGAAGCAGACCAGACATTTTATCAGATTAGTGATGAACTATCCTATTTTTCTTTTAATAAAAACAATCGAGAAACCCTCATAACCCAAATTTTAATGAAAATTGTAGTTTATAGTGGAAATGAAATTTTAGATCCTGAAGGAGTTTACAAAAGACTTGTGAATCTAAACCCTGACTTTTCGTTTGATAATGTATTAGACTTCAAAAAAAGAATAGATGCAAATCCTGCACTGGTTTTTTCTTTTTTTGAAGAACAAGAAGCTAAATGTAGGTTCCCTAAAAACCTACAAGCGTTAGTATATGAACCAAAACCAGAAGACAATATCAGACCAGGAAGCGATGGAATTAATACTTTAATCGAATCAGCTATTGATTCATGGAAATATGGCCGTTCTACAAAGAGTTTTTTATTTTTAGGAGATCCTGATACTGGAAAAAGCACATCAACAAGATATATAGCATATAGAGTAGCACAGGAATCAGAAAAAATAGATATATTCAATATGGGCAAACTGAGACTAGTTGTTACTGAATTCTCTCCGGAAGAAATTACAAAGGCACTTAACAAGATATATCTTTGGTCTGCAGCTAGTGACAGACCCTGTCTTATTCTTTGGGACGAAATAACTGAATTTTTGCAAAAAAATTATTCAGGAGATATTGAAAGAGATAAATATTTATCCGCTATAAAGGCAATGATTGATGGAGAAGCATTCAATAATGCAAAAGTTATGATTATAGGAAACGGAAACGGAAATCCATCAAATATTGATTCAAGTTTCTTGACACCAAAACGATTTTACAAAATTAATCTTTATGAGGATCCAGAAACAAGAGTTAATGCAGTTATTAATTCAATGAGAAACGCAGGATTTATTGAATTAATGGGAAAAAAAGAGGAACAGAGATATGCAGAAGTTTCAGAATTTATTAACATTCTTCCACCTGAAATTACAACGGGCATATTATGTGATATTGTCAAAACAATAAGATCATCTACTACAAATCCAAGTTTTACTGCTCTAGAAAAAGAGGTATATTCTGTTTTATTTGGCGTTACTCAAGCAAGAATGAAGGATCTCGAAATAAATTCAAGAGCAGCTTATGTTGCAGGAGTCATTACAGTAGCTTTATCTCTTGGATATACTCCTTTTGCAGCTTCCATAAACAAGACAGTTTCATCAAGAGATCCGGTGGTATATTTCACAAGCAAAGAAACTACGCTATCAAATTCAATTGCCAAGATGCTAAGTTATGTAGGAGGACATAGGTCTCCTAAATTTGAAGGGAATCTAATGAACAATCCAATATATAGATGGATAGAAAAAAGAACCCAAATAGAAACAACATATCTTATTGAACAAGAAGGAGTAACCTTAGAAGGATTATATTCTATGCCTTCTCTTTTAGATGTTAGAAGAGAACCTTTCCCAAGGTATTTACATGAAGAATTACGTGAATATGCAGAAAACTTTGTTACTCACATTATGACACAAAACAGAGCAATCTATACTTCAATAAGAGACCATTTACAAAATTATCATGAGATAACTTTTGAAGATGTACTAAGATTTCAGGATATGGAGATAACAGTTTTTAAACTGCCTGAAAAACTATCATTTTCTCAAACATCATCGACTGCTTTATATGAAGGTGGAAAAGAATATACAGGAACAGATATGCATTTAGGATAATATAATTGACTAATACAGAAGTCAATACCTAAAGAAAACCATCCCCCTAAAAATTCGCTAGTCTCAATCCCAGTCCAACCTCCTCACTTGTAGGAAACTTCATCTGATTGACAAAGGCGTTCCTTGCTCTGTTCAGCCTTCTGAAGTCGTCTGCGTTGTGGAGTGTCTCGTATTCAAGGAGCTCGTTGAGTATGGCCTCGAAATCCTCTGGAATCTGGTCCATGTATTTCTTCAGCCTTGCTCTTAAGTATTCTTTTACAGCCAAATAACAGTACATAAGTGTGTTGCCTGCATTGACTTTCGCCAAATCCGAATATTTGCTCATGCCTTCACCCATGCCAGGATTAGGCATATTAGACATAGGCCTTATCGGCTCTTCTTCATCTTCTTCCGGCTCATCCTCAATCTTCTCTTCATCAACATTCTCCTCTGCAACATTAAATGAGTCGAACCCTTTGTAGCTTGAAAAAATAGAATCGTCCTTGAAGTCCTGCTTCTCATCAGGCTCTTCAACAGTCTCCTCAACCGGCTCATCAAAATTAGTAAACATCTCATCAGGCTCTTCATCTGCTTCTTGTGCTTCCTGAACAGGCTCAGGCTCATTGAACATACTTACTTCTTCGTTCTGTTCAGCAGGCTTCATCATGGGCTCGAAATTCACTTCTTCTACAACATCTTCTTCCGGCTCATCCTGTAATTCTGAAGAACTGACAAAAGAGGGCGCATCCACAGAGAACCCTGTCATCATCTCTTCTTGTTCTCCTGCCTCAACTAAGGGGGCAGGCGGCTCTTCTTTCTCATATCTCTCTATCTCATCAAGCACAAGAAGGTCTTCTTCAATAGAAGGCTCATTAATATCAATTATGCTCGGCTTCTCTTCTTCGCTGTCATAGATTTCAACCTCAAATGTCTCAGGAGTTTCAGGCTCTGAATGTTTCACAGGAAGATCCTTTGTCTGAAGAACATAGATTATGTCTTTTCTCATCGCCCATTCAATCCTCTGCTCTTTCTCAAAATAACTCACGATCTTCTTCAGGATCCGGGCAATCTCTGTTATGTCCTTGTCATAGAGCACCTGCTTGAAAGACTTCTCGCCTAATTTATGCCTGACAGTGATATCAGAATCTATATCTTTAACATATTCATATTGTTTCTCGCCGATCTTAACATTCGAAACCAATAAACTCTTGCGGTCGACAACATAAGTGTCCGGAAATATATTCCCTGAATCAATTCCTTCTCCAAGCCCGAAACATGCCCTGACAACTATCTCTTTTTTTCCTGTTTCAGGATTGACTGAGTAGGCAACCCCTGACCTGTCAGAGTTTATCATCTTCTGCACTATTATGGCAGAGGAAAAATTAACTATCTTATGCTCTTTCATATATTTTATTGCATCCGGCTCGAAATTAGCTGCAAAGCAATCCAATATTGCCTTGAACAGCCTGTCTTTTCCCATCACATTAAGTATGTTCTTGAGATTGAGTTTAGGCATGTTCTCTTCGATGGAGCTGTTCCGGACAGCAACATAGACTTCTTCTGTCTCAAGCAAGGATGAAGCGCTGCTCCTGTCAAAATCAACTGAAAGGCTGAGATAAGCCTCTATGATCTCATCTGCAATCTCCTCAGGAAACTCAATAGTCTTTATATGCCTCTGGACATTTTTTGTTTTCTCAGGAAGAGCTTCGTCAGGAGTTTTCAAAAGCTCTGCAATCAGGTGTTTAATATTTGTTTTTGTCAAAAGAGCATCAAAAACATTTGAAGAAATGATAAAGCCCGGAGGCACTTTGAAACCCCGCTTGAACAGCATAGCCAGATTAATAGATTTCAGGCCTAAATGCTGTAGGTCAGACTGCCCTGCTTCGCTAAAAAAGAGAACGTATTTCATACTACTATTAAATAAATACTAAATATTAAAAGTTTGTGTTTTGGTGATATTCTCCAAAAGTAACTTGGCTTTATCACAAGAACTTGAAAACAAAGAAACCAAG
>JAFGSP010000187.1 GCA_016934775.1 Candidatus Woesearchaeota archaeon
ATCTATATCTATTAGGGATTTCCTGATAAAAAAATAGATTTGAAAAATAAAAAAGCAGAAAATATAGACAAAAGTAAAAATGAGAAAGAACCCTTTACTAGTCATACTGAAAAAATAGAATCAAAGATTTAAATATTTTTCTTCGAGATATCCAGACTCAGTTTTTCTTAACAAAACTTCCCTCTGCAGTGTCATCGACAACATAACCGTTGTCCTTGATTGCGTCCCTAAGCTTGTCTGCAAGCACCCAATCCTTATCCTTCCTGGCCTGATCCCTTCTCTTGACCAGGTCCATTATCTCTTTAGGAACTTTTTCATCCTTGAATTCCAGTATGCCGAGAACCTTATCAAACTCCATCATGAGGTTGAATGCCTTGAGCGCGTCTTTCCTGGAAATCTCTGCCTTGTTTATCTCTGACATAAAGTTAAAGACAGCAGCAAGTCCTCCTGAAATGTTGAGGTCATCATCCATAGCAGCTTCAAATTCGTCTTTTGCATCCTTGATCATAGAATCAATCTTCGGATTGTCTTCCTTTCCTTTGACTGCCTTTAGTTTTATTAGAAATTCCCTGAATCTCTTTATTGCATTTTCTGATGCATCCAGCGCCTCAAAAGTAAAATTCAGCTTCTGCCTGTAATGAGTAGCCATGAGTTCATATCTCACAGCCTTTGGGCTGTATCCTTTGCCGAGGACATCTTTCAGGATAAAAAAATTTCCCTTGCTCTTGGACATCTTCTCACCGTTCACAAGAAGATGCTCTGCATGGAGCCAGTATTTAACAAAAGGCTTTTCTGAATAACCCTCGCTCTGCGCTATCTCATTCTCATGATGCGGAAAAATAAGGTCGATGCCGCCTGTGTGGATATCAAAGCTCTGGCCAAGGAATTTCATAGACATTGCGCTGCATTCTATATGCCAGCCAGGCCTTCCCTTGCCCAACTCAGTCTCCCAAAAAACATCCCCGTCTGCCTTGTCATATGCTTTCCACAAGGCAAAATCATTTGCAGATTCTTTTTCATATTCATCTTTTTTCACTCGGACGCCTGCTTTCAATCCCTCAAATTTAATCTTTGAAAGCTTTCCATATCCATTGAATTTAGAGACATCATAATATATGCCGTCTTCTGTCTTGTAGGCAATGCCCTTGTCAAGAAGCCTTTTTGTGATGGCAATCATCTCATTTATTGATTCTGTCGCCTTTGGATAATATTCCACTCTTTCAATGTTCAAGGCGTCCATGTCATCAAAAAAATATTTGGTGTATCTTTCAGTAAATTTTTTTAGAGATATCCCTTCTTTTTTGCTGTCTCTTATTGTCTTATCATCCACATCTGTAAGGTTCATGACATGGACAACATCATAGCCCTTGTACTTAAGATACCGTCTCAGCAAGTCTGAGAAAATGAAAGAGCGCCAGTTGCCTATATGCGCATAATTATACACAGTCGGCCCGCATGTATAAATGCGGACTTCTCCTTTTTTCATCTCATGGAATGGTTCTTTATTCCTTGTAAGCGTATTATAAAAAGACAGGCTCATTTCCTTTCACCTTTTTCCTTCTTTTTTTTAAGCAGGATATTAACTTTTTTATTGTTGAGCCGGACTATCCTTCCGGGAGTTCCGACAACAGTACAGTTATCAGGGATGTCTTGATTTATTATAAATGTATTTGCTCCTATCTTGACATTGTTGCCTACTTTAAGCGGTCCGAGCAGGGTTGCGCCTGTCCCGATCAGGACATTATTTCCAATCGTAGGGTGCCTCTTGCCTTTTGATTTCCCTGTTCCGCCTAAGGTAACATTATGGAACATCACACAGTCTTTTCCTATGACTGAGGTCTCGCCTATGACCACGCCAATGCCATGATCCACAAAAAAACCTCTGCCTATCTTTGCTCCCGGATGTATCTCAATCCCTGTAAGAGTGCGCATGATCTGCGAAAACAGCCTGGGAAAAAAAGGTATTCCCTGCTTGTATAGAGGATGGGACAGATACCTGTGCACCACAATAGCGTGAAGTCCTGGATACAGGATTGCCTCAGTCTTCCTGAATGCCGAGCTCATAACAGCCGGATCATTTTTACATATTGCATTTATATCTTCGAACATCTTAGATACCTCCTAATATGATTTCAAGAAAAGAACCAAGTGTCAGGAAATATACAATCCTGAAAAGATAGCTAAGGGCTGAACTGAACAGGCTCACAAACATAGGGATGCCGAAAAGCCTGTTTATTAATAAAGATCCTACTACTTCTATGCTTACAAGAATTATTCCAAGTGTAATTATGTTAATCTGGGGAAAATAGGTCACTGCTCCATATATTGCAAAAGTCCAGGCAAAAAAAACAAGAGACCTGCCTTCTACCTCGCCTCCTCCAAGTATACTCGGGATAAGGTCGCTCAGCACAAAGAAGATTACTGCGAACAGAACCCCATAGTATCTCGCAATGATGATGCCAAGGACAAGCGGCATCTTAAGATCTATTGGAGACCTATTTATACGGTCATGATAAAACGAGAATATTCCCGAAAGGATAGTCAGCAGGCCAAACATAAAATATTTCCTGTTGATAATGAAGAAGATAACCAGAATAAGCGGCAGGAGGAGATGTTTTTTATTTATCTTATATTTTTTCTCCAATATTTCCAGGTCCAAAAGATGCTTTCCAAAACTCCTTTTTTTCATTGCTTTTTTTAACGGCATCTTTCCAACCTCCACATTACAAGGTCTGGGTTAGCTGCTGCTATAAAAACCTTATCTGCAATATCCCCTATTATGCCAATATTCATTTGATCACCATGATAAAAGAAACATGACTAAGCCAATGATACAGAATCAACAACAGCAGCAGCTTAGCATTATTGGAAAAGTAAGGTAGAGCTAATATAAAAATTTTTTCTTAAATCTAAAAGGAACAGCAACATTTTTATAACCCTGGTAAATCCAGAAACATATGAAAATATCAGAGCTTGAAGCAGGACAAGGAAATGTTGAGATAGAAGCAGAAGTCACTGACCTCGGTGCAGTGAGAGAATTCTCGAAATTCGGAAGAGTTGGAAAAGTATCATCTGTAACAATAAAAGATGATTCCGGCCAGATGCAGTTGACATTGTGGGATGAGCAGACTGAGATGCTTAAAGTTGGGAATAAGATAAAGGTAACAAACGGCTATGTCAAGGAATGGCAGGGCGAAAAGCAGCTCAATGTCGGAAGACAAGGAACTATTGAAGTCCTCAAGTAAAATACTCAACAAATAAAAAGAAACTCTTTTTTCCTTTTTCTATGGAACTTATTGAAAGGGCAGATAAAGTATTCAAAGATAATTTTCCTTCTGAAACATGGTTCGAAAGAGCTGTTTTTATCTCATGGTATTGCGCAAAGCCAACATGCAAATTCTGTTATATGTATACTATAAAAGACCAGATAAAAAACCCCAGAAAATCAAGAAGAAGACTTGAGTCTATACTTGCTGAAGCGCTCATCACAAAGATATGCTGCTGGGAAATTGGTTTTGTCAGCGCTGGAATTGCTTCATGGAGCACAAGAGAGCTCAGGCCTGTGTTGGAAGGAATCTTTAAGATTACTGGAAAAAAACAGTGGCTGAATCTGGGCGTGATGAAAGAAGCACAGATAAAGGGCTTGTTGCCTTTCCTAGAGGGTGTCACCGGAACTGTTGAATGCGTCAATGAAAAACTCAGGGATATTATTGTATCTGACAAACCGCTTGACAGAATAGATGAGATGTTCAAGCTGGCCGATAAATACAAAATCAAAAAATCTATCACAATCATCATAGGGCTCGGAGAGACAATAGAGGATTTTCCCAGGCTTGCAGAACTTATAAGGCTGTGGAACATCGACAGGTTGAACTTCTATAGATTAGTCCCTCATGAAGGCGCTGAACTTTTTCCAGTCGGACCAAAAACAGAATATTACATTGAATGGATAGCCAAAACAAGGATTGAATTCCCAAAACTGGAGATTGTGGCAGGAAGCTGGCCTGACAAGACAAAAGAAATTCCTTTATTATTGAAAGCAGGCGCAAATGGAATCACTAAATTGCCTGCCATAAAACTTTTCGGTAAAAAGCCTGCCATCGAGATCGAAGAAGGAGCAAGAAAAGCAGGCAGAAAATTCCTGGGGACTTTGACGAAATACCCTGATGTTGACATTGATGAAGAATTAAGTAAATTAAATTTTGATGATGACTTAAAGAA
>JAFGSP010000188.1 GCA_016934775.1 Candidatus Woesearchaeota archaeon
CAGGAAGCATGGAACATAAGATTGCATCTGATGAAGCAGGAAGGCTCCATATGTGCGGGAATTATTATCAGGAAAAGAGGCCGGTGAATTTTGACTTCTTCTGGGCAGAGTGCGGAGAATACTATAGGCTTTTTGGCATAAACATGAATAGTTTTGAAAAATATCCATTCAAAAATGGATTTGACACAGGAGATATAATTGTTCTTATCGGAAAAAAAGCAGAGGACATAAAGATAGGTGATGTTATTGTTTTCAAATCAAACCAGCCAGACCCGATAATCCACAGAGTAATAAAAAAGTGGGAAACTGAAGGTGAATATCATTTCCAGACTAAAGGGGACCACAACGGAAATTCAATACAGGGATCCTTTCTCAATGAGATAGATATTAAAAAGGAACAGATAATAGGAAAGGCTGTTTTCAGGATACCTTTCCTGGGATATATCAAGATATGGTTTGTCCAGCTACTGGACCTGCTCAACTTAAATATGGTAAAGAGGTTGTTCTAAGATGATGATGTTCTGCCCTAAATGCGGTTCAATACTGATGCCTAAAAAAGTAGACAAAAAAACAGTCATGAGCTGTTCTTGCGGCTACAGTAACAAAAAATCTGAAAAGATTGAAATTAAAGAAGAGATTAAGGACAAGATAGAGATAGAAGCTGTTGAGGAGGAATATGAAGTCCATCCTCTAACAGATGCAGAATGCCCAAAATGCGGACATGATAAAGCATATTACTGGGAAGTGCAGACCAGGGCAAGCGATGAGCCTGCAACAAAATTCCTAAAGTGCGAAAAATGCAGGCATATCTGGCGAGACTATAAGTAAAATGCCCGACATAAGATTCGGCAAGCCGGACTTTGGTTCTTTGAATTCTGAAGGATTTATGTGTGTGGATATGCATTTCCATTCTATACACTCTACTGGAGCATCAACAATTAAAGATACACTGAAAAAGATAAGAAAACTCAACATAGGTGTGGCTATTACTGATCATGATGAAATAAGCGGAGTCCTTGAAGCATTCAGGGAAAAAGAAGAAAACGACACAATAATACCTGGGATTGAAGTAAGGACAAAAGAGAATATTGATTTTCTGTACTATTTTTATGATATCTCTACAATGAAGAAATTTTATTATCAATTTGTGGAGCCAAACAAGATAACGTTTGGCAGAAGGCCTGTAGCAAAGAAGACAAGAATAAACCTGACAATCAGTGAACTTAGAAAGAAATCGCGAAAATTCAACTATGTCTGCTCTGTGGCGCATCCGTTTGGCTATTTTACCAGGAGGACTTTTGAGGAATTTCCTGAACTTAAGGAGTATGACATCTATGAAGCCATAAACGGGGTAAACCCAAAAAATACAAACAAGACAGCAATTGAGTTTATTGCTGAAAATAATAAAGGCTTTACCGGCGGAAGCGACGGGCACTCGATTTTTGAGCTGGGAAATGTAATCACATGCTCAAAGGCAAAAAATATTAAGGAATTCCTGGATAATATTAAATCAAGAAAAAACAAGGTAATTGGAGGATACAATAAATTGGGAAAATCTGCATCATTGCTTTACTTTGGAATAAACTACCTAATTACAAGACTTAAAAATGAACATAAATGAATTTATCAACAACAACAGGCTGAATATAATTGTTAAACCGAATTCTCCAAAGAACCAAATCAAAGATTATGATAAAAACAGAGAAGCTCTGAGGGTTGAAATAAAAGCTCCTGCCGAAGATAACAAGGCCAATATTGAGATAATAAAGTTCTTTTCTAAACTGACAAAAAAAGACGTAAGGATTGTTTCTGGGTTGACAAATAAAAAGAAAATTCTGGAATTCAAATAGATACTTTACAAAAATATATAAATGTCATCCTTCCCTAACCTTGTTATGGTCACAATCTTGATACTTCTACTCATGGTTTTCGCTGTCGCCTTAATCTGGGTTGGTTCTGACTGGGTGACTGATTCGCTGATACCTGTAGCGCATAAGCTAGGCACCAGTTATATTGCAGTAACTACACTGATGATTTCTTTTACCCTGAGCGTGCCGGAAATATTCAGCGCCGTATATTCATTTCTCATGGGGCACGTGGACATCGGACTTGGTGTCATAATAGGCTCAGTCATGATAAACATCGGGATGACTGTCGGGCTTAGCGCCATGATAAAGCCCTTGTTTGTAGAGAAGCTTGTTGTCATAAGAGACGGGATTTTTTTAATCATTGTTGCTGTCATTGTGATGCTCATGGGATCGGATCTTAATTATTCAAGATCAGAAGGTATTATCCTGCTCCTTCTCTTTATCCCTTATGTCCTGAATGTGTGGACATTTGAGAAGAGCAGGACGCATAAGAGCAGAAAAGAGAAAGTTGAGACTATGAAACACAACCTTGACAGGATAGGCGGGATTGAAACCGTATTGAAACCAAAGCCTTCTTTATTCATATTTATTCTGGGGGAGCTTATGCTGTTTGCAGGCTCGTATTTTTTCTCATTCTCACTAGTTAACCTAAGTTATGTAATAGCACTTCCTGAAATAATTCTAGGAGTGCTAATAGGAGCTGTGGGCACAGAAATCCCAAATATTGCGGCTGCTGTCCAAGGGACACTTAAAGGATTCAAGGATGCCGCGATAACCGAAACCTTCGGCTCAAATATATTCACTCTGCTTGTCACTCTAGGTGTGTTTTTGCTCATTAGCCCTTTGAATATTGAAGGAAAAGTTTTTTATTTTGACCTTACATGGATGATAATAATACATCTTCTCATGCTGGCATTCATATTCAAAGGCTACAGATATAAAGAAGCCAGCCTCACAAGGCTGGAAGGAACATTGTTGCTGTTATTCTATTTTGCGATTGTAGGGATAAATATACTCTTTTTTTAGTCCTTATACTGCACCAGCTCAACGCCTGCTTCCTCAAATAATTTTTTTGAGATCTCATCAAGATTATATTCAGAACTATAATATACTCTTTTTATCCCTGCGTTGATTATGTGCTTTGTGCAGTACCTGCAGGGGCATAGGCTTGTATAGATCACAGCGTTCTTAACAGATACTCCATTATATGCTGCCTGGAGCAATGCATTCTCTTCTGCATGGACGCAGACGCATTCATCCAGTTTTTCTCCTGACTTGATTTTTCCTTCTTTCCTGTCGCTGCACCTTTTGCAGCCGCCCTCGTCGCAATTCTTTATTCCGCGAGGTGTTCCATTATAGCCTGTCGAGACAATCATTTTGTCCTTTACAATAACAGCTCCGACATGCCTAGAAAGGCAATTACTCCGTGAAGCAACAAGCTTCGCAATCCTTATGAAATATTCATCCCAGCTTGGTCTGCTCATTCTAACACTTCCTCTTTATCCGGACTACTTGACGAAGTCAATGTAGTCCTTAATATCTTTTCCGTCAAGGCTTTTCCCAGAGTGCTTTGCACGATGGGCACGGGAATGTAAGTGACCGTGTGTAAAAGGCTTGTGGTCATTCTTCCTCCTTCTCATGGAGCCATTCCATGAATTTTTCAAAATTCTCCTTGAGATCATACAATGTACCGACATTCAGGATAGTGTAGTCTGCCATTGCTATTGGCGCTCCTTTGTTCAGGTTCTCAATCTCTGTCTTATCTCTTTTCCTTGCCTGCTCTTTGGTCAATGATCTCACTTCTCTATCGATAAGCCGTTCATACCTGGATTCAGGAGGAGCATATGTTGCAAGCACTATAAGTTTTTCACCAAACTTATTTTTCAGGAAAAGATATTCTTCCCAGCTGTAAAGACCATCCACAATAACATTTCTATCTTCAAGCGCGTCCTGTATTTTTTCAAGATTAAGCTTGGCATATGCTTCCATGCCATGCTCCTTTCTAAGTTTTTCTCTGAGAGCTCTCTCGTTCTCTTCAGTAAGGTCCTTGCCCTGCTCTTTCAGAAGATCGTCTGTTATGTCGCCGAATCTTATCCTTACATAGCCGATGTCTTCAAACAATTCAGAAAGCTGGCTCTTTCCGCTGCCAGTCATACCCACTATTGCTATTAGTCTCATGATTTGGAAAGATAAGATAAGAATATAAAAAGTTTGTTAAAAAAAGAAAAAAGAATCAAACACATTTGCCATTGCTATAGATTGTTTGATTCCAGGCACAATTGTATTGGTACACGTAGTTATAATCTCTACTACAATAGTTTTCCACTACTACTGTGCTGTTCAGGCAGTAATCTGTAATATTGTAGTATGTCTGGTTTTGGTAACCTACAACAAAACTTTGTGTTAGGATAACTTGGTCATAAAAGATTAATAAAATCAGGAACATTAATAATATAAACTTCCAACTAATCATCCTGATAATGAATGAAGAAAATGATTCATTTATAGAACCGTTACATGAGCAGGAAGAGAGCAGGCTAAAAAGATTTTTCAAAAGGGCTTACATAATACTACTGGCCCTGTTTCTTGTCATGCTTCTCTTAGTAAATACAAATACAGGATATCACTTACTATCTGTGATTAGCGGGAAGATTGCAAGCTCAACGCTTAATGAAAACTATGAATTTGAATTAAGAGGTGGAATCAAAGTAATCTTTCAGAAGGAGATATTTGAAGAATTGAGGACACTCTATCAAAACAACCAGAAAAATGAGTTCAAGGTGTGCTTAACCGGAAATAAGCAAAACAGTGATTATGTTGTTGAAGGAGCGTATGTTCCTGAAATATACAAACAGGATGTTTATTCAGTCACTTCTCAGATCTGTAATAATGAAACAATAATATCTCTGCACAGCCACCCTCCAATGAGGTGTATTTTCTCTGAGCAGGATCTCAAGTCTTATGAATCATTCAGGAGAATAAATCCTGACGGGATTATTGCATTAATGTGCGGTGAGGAAAGGATGAACTTCTTCGGATATAAACAATAATATTATAAAGAAAAATGTGTTAATGTCTTTCTGTGAAAAAAACAACACTCTTTATTGAAGGTATGCACTGCGCAGGCTGCGCTGCTGATCTTGAAAAAAGCCTGAAAAAGCTAGAAGGTGTTTCTTCTGCTGATGTTAATTATGCTACTAAAAAAGCGATTATCAGATATGATGAAAAAGTAACAGGGATTGATAAGTTTAAGGGGATAGTTAATAAAAGAGGGTATTTTGTTGAATCCGGGCAAATAGAAAATCCTGAAGAAAAAGACAAAGAGACAGAAGACCTAAAGAAAAAACTGGTGATTTCTGCAATATTCACTCTGCCTTTTGTCTATTTCATGGGCGCGATGTTCTTGGGTTTTCCTCTGCCTATGTTCATCCACAGGAGCGAAGCATGGATCCAGCTATTATTAGTATTGCCTGTACTATATGCAGGAAGGCAGTTCTATATCACAGGAGTAAGATCATTATATATGAGGAACCCGGGCATGGATTCTCTAGTGGCTCTTGGAACAGGTGCTGCTGTGTTTTACAGCATGCTGGTCACTTTGCTTCCAGAGACATTCCAGGGATTATATTATGAGACTGTTGCATTCCTTATCACATTCATTCTTTTAGGAAGATATCTGGAAGCTGTTGCAAAGGGAAAGACTTCAGAAGCCATCAGAAACCTGATCGGGCTGCAGGCCAAGACAGCTAAAGTAATCAGAAAAGGAAAAGAGATAGAAATCCCGATTAAAGAAATCAGGGTTGGAGATATTATGATAGTCAGGCCCGGTGAAAAGATTCCTACAGAGGGTGTTGTTGCAGAGGGGCATTCTTCAGTGGATGAGTCTATGGTGACAGGAGAGAGCATGCCTGTCTCAAAGAAAAAAGATGATGCTGTCATAGGCGCAACAATAAACACGAAAGGAATGCTGAAAATAAAGTCAACAAAGATAGGAAAAGACACTTTTCTTAGCCAGGTCATAAAGATGGTTGAAGATGCCCAGGGAAGCAAAGCGCCGATACAGAAACTGGCCGATAAGATTTCATTCTATTTTGTGCCGGGCGTGATAGTACTTGCCTTGCTGGGATTTTTAACATGGTATTTCATCATAGGGCAAAGCCTTGTTTTCTCTCTGGGTATAGGGATTGCTGTGATGGTAGTGGCGTGCCCCTGCGCCATGGGACTTGCAACACCGACTGCTGTAATGGTCGGCACAGGTTTAGGAGCAGGAAAAGGTATCCTGATTAAGAATGCCCAAGCCCTGCAAAAATCAGAAAAAATAGACATTGTTGTATTTGACAAGACAGGGACTTTAACCAAAGGACTGCCTGAAGTGACTGATATATTCCCTCAGCCAGGGCATACTGAAAGAGAAGTGCTGGAATGGGCAGCTAGTGTAGAAAACAACAGCGAGCATCCTCTTGGCGAAGCAATTGCCAAAAAAGCCCAGGAAGAGAAAATAAAAATTCATGATGTAAAGAAGTTTAAGGCTATAACCGGAAAAGGAGTTACAGGTGAATATAATAAAAAAGCAATCCTTATTGGCAACCTGGAATTGATGGATGAAAATAATATAGAGCACAGGCATGTCCAGGACATAGTGTGGCATTTGCAGTTTGAAGGGAAAACTGTAATGATTCTTGCCATTGACAATGAAGTTATAGGTGTGGTTGCAGTTGCTGATAAGTTAAAAGATAATGCAAAAGAAGCCATAGAAAAGCTTCATAAGATGAGCAAGAAGATTGTCATGATAACCGGAGACAATGTAAGGACAGCTGATGCTATTGCAAAAGAAGCAGGTATTGACAAGGTGATAGCAGAAGTCCTTCCTAAAGAGAAATCAGACAAGATAAAAGAGCTGCAGAAGGAAGGAGTAGTGGCCATGGTAGGCGATGGGATAAATGATGCGCCTGCTCTTGCCCAGGCAGATGTTGGGATTGCTCTTGGCTCTGGGACAGATGTTGCCATAGAAACTGGCGAGATAATTCTCGTGAAGAACGATATAAGGGATGTGGTAAATGCAATAAGACTAAGCAAATATACTATGGCAAAGATAAAGCAGAACCTTTTCTGGGCATTTTTCTATAATGTTGTAGGCATACCTGTTGCACTGGGCGTATTATATCCAATCAATGGGTTTTTGCTGCAGCCAGCTGTAGCAGGAGCTGCCATGGCTTTCAGCTCTGTGAGTGTTGTTTCTAATAGTTTATTGATGAAGAGGTTTAGGTTTGAGAAGTAAAAAAATAGTTCAAGGAAACTCATTCAGCACTTTGACATTATATCCGCTTGAATAATTCTCAGCAGCAGCTGTAAATATGTGGTGCTTGTCTTTTGTCAGGATATCCG
>JAFGSP010000189.1 GCA_016934775.1 Candidatus Woesearchaeota archaeon
AAAATCACTAATCTGATGCGCTCAGCTTAGGTATTATCTCAGTCAGCAAAAGATAGATAAAAATCCCCAATAACGCAATATAAAGTTCAATTGAATAAAGCCTTTTGATAACAAGTTTCTCAAATGTGTTTGAAGTCATGACTCTTGAAATAAACCTTATCTGGCTAAGGCTGTACATAAGATTTGAGAAATAATTCAAAAGAATAAACCAGTGAATAGATAATACAAATATTTTTCGCCTTTTCTTCACATCATTTTTTTTTATCCTCACAGGGTTAATGACGACCATCGCAAGATAGATTGAAAACCCCACCATAAAGAGCCATGTTATGATCCCGCTGATTCTCCTAAAAACCATCAATGAGAAATCCAGTTCAGCTGCAGAAGAATATAAAGGACCGATCTTGCCGTCACTGTAAGTGACAAAAGTATGAATGATTCCGCTGCCTATCAAAATCAAAAATATTGACAGGACAATATAATTAATAATCTGGAGAGTTGACTTTTTCATTTTTATTTAAATGAGTGTCTCTGACCGTCATGCATAAGATGTACGCTCCTGCCTAATTCATAGCCCAGCTCTTTTGCCAGTCCAGCCAGTGCAGAAGTCTTATCAATATCTGCGTGGCCTGGAATAATATTTTCCGGCTTCAGCATATTTATCATATCCCTGTGATCTTCCCTGCTGCCATGACCTGATTGGTGGATATCCCTGAATATCCTTACTCTGAGGTTTTTCAGTTTTCTTTCAAGAAGTTCCCTATTAGCATAATTAACCGGGCTTGGAATGACTGTGCAAGAAAATATGATGTGGTCACCTTGCCTCAGCTTAATCCCAAGTTTTTGGTCTGCAATTCTGGAAAGCACCGCATTCGGCTCTCCCTGGTGACCTGTTGCAACTATGAGATATTTATCACGTCCTTTTTTTTCAATCTCCTTAAGCTTCTTTTTGGCCTGGCTCTTATAAGATACTATATCTACGTTCTTTGAAAAATCCACTAAACCTATATCTTCAGCTGCATACACATATTTTGAAAGGCTCCTGCCAAGAAAAACAACTTTCCTGCCCATCTTCTTTCCGCATTCCACAATTGATTTCAGCCTGGCAATATGGGATGAAAAAGTCGTGACAATGACTGCTTTGCCTTCTGAATCCACCTCCAGCAAGACATCCTCTAACATCTGCTTTGCAACAGCTTCAGAAGGAGTCTTCCTGTATAAATCTGCATATAGAGAATCTAGTATGAGCACCTTGACTTTCCCTTCATTGCCAAGCTGTCTCAGCCTATTATAGTTTGGCTTTTCACCTATGACAGGGGTGTTGTCAAGCTTGAAGTCATTAGCATATACTACCTGCCCTGATGGCGTATAGATAACAACTGTCGCTGTATCAGGAATGCTATGGGTCATGTTTATGAGTTCTATGGAAATAGAATCAGAAAGCTTCATCTTCTGATTTGTCTCTAAAACAATAATCTCGTTAGGAATCTTGAGCTTCTTATCCTTAAGGATTGCTTTAATGACTGAAGCTGTATAGGGAGTGCATATGATGGGGCAGTCATATTTTTGGGCCATGTAAGGTATTGCCCCGATATGATCAAGATGCCCGTGGCTTGGAATTATCGCTATTACTTTTTTCTTCCAGTCCTTAATAGAAGAATCTTCTGGAACAGCGCCTGCCTGGATAAGTTCTTTGACATTAAAGAATTCAAATTCATCCTCCCCTTTGAAGTCTATGAATTTCTCAAGATGGATCCCCATATCAAGTATGACTGCTTCATCCCTGTATTTAACAGCAGTCATATTCCTGCCGACTTCAGAATATCCTCCTACAGCTGTCAGCTCTATCATCAATCCTTGTTATCCAAGGCATATTTAATAAGGTTTTGGTTATGACCAGCATACCTCAAAAGAATCAATAAGTGATTACTTTATCTACCAGCATGCTCATTGTGCGAACAAGCCCTTCAGATTTGTCAATTGATAACAAAAAAACAAGTTTCTTTCCTTCAAGCCTTGCTTTACTGATCAGATTGTTTGCAAATCTTGAGACTGTGGTAAGATCCTGATAATCAAGAAGATCAGACAGACTATCAAACAAAACAATCTCCCTGTTCCTTTCCCTGATCAATGAAGAGAATGCTACTCTGATCTCTGTCAATGCTCCGGGAGAACTCACAAAGATACAATGATATTCTTTCTGGAATTGTCTCTTGGAAACAGAGATAGTATCTACAATTATAACTTCATCTTTATTGAATCTGGCTTTATGAAGAAAATCAAGTATCTGCTTATGGGGTTTGGTAACTGAAACATAACCTATCTTGTGTGTAAGGGTTCTTATCCCTATTAATAAATCCATTATTCTTTTTTCTGAAGAAATGCCCTGAAAGGTTATCAAGAGTATCTGGTTTTCCTTTAGTTCTGTTGAAAGATCCATGTTTGGATATTATATTAGAAATAAAAGTCTTATTAAATTTTACTAATTATAAAAATAAAACGAAAATTTTACTAATTATAAAAATAAAACGAAAAT
>JAFGSP010000190.1 GCA_016934775.1 Candidatus Woesearchaeota archaeon
ATTCCTGTTTTTTCTTGCCTTTAGTCTGCATAGCCTCTTTGACAGGATCAACAACAGAAGAAATCATCCTGGATATCTTCTCGAATACAAGCGGATTCTGCATGACCCTCTCAATGTTTGCTATCCTTGATCCATAGCCTTCGAAGAAGCAGACATTTTCCAGAGTATAATGCGTAGGAGCAGGCACAACTTCATCAGGATAGCCGATAGGCAATATGGCCTGCGGCCTTACGTCTTCAGGAATTCCTAGTGTTCTCCTTAACATAGTCTCGTCAAAAGCACCCACCCACGTCGATGAAAGTCCAAGAGCATGGGCAGTCAGCAGCATGTTCTGTATAGCTGCGGCGCAGTTCTGTATTGCATAAAGCCTTTCTCCTCTAATGCCGTAGAATTGCTTTATCTTCTCTATCTCTGCTACAACAACAATGATTACAGGAGCTTCAGCAATCCACATCTGCTGCATGGCTGCTTCAGCAACTTTAAGCTTGTTGTCAGGATTTTTCACGAGGATAAACCTCCAGTTCTGGACATTTCCGGCTGAAGGTGCATATCTTCCTGCGTCAAGCACAACTCCTAATATTTCCATGGGTATATCTTGAGAAGTAAATCTCCTTATAGACCTCCTCGTTGCGATGGTCTCAAATACATTCATCTTTATGTTGACAGGGTTTACGGATTCCTCTATCTTCCCTTCGTCGTTATCTTCATCAGCCATATTTATGGACTAGGCAATTCTCCTTTATATATTTTGTCCTAGAACTTATTGTTTCATAAATGAAACAATGTTTCATAAATGAAAAGATATAAATATCACCTCGATAACCTTTAGTTGTATGGAACCGCAGGAGATCCTCGAGAATCTCTTTGATAGTAAGATTGTCTCTATCCTTAAGTTCTTCATGAAGAATGATTCTGGAGAATATTATCTTAGGGAAATATCCAGAATGACAAGAGTCTCACCAGCATCGACATTCAGGATTCTCAATAAGCTTGTTAAGATTGGAGCTTTGAAATTAAAAGAAATAAAGACTGCAAAGCTCTACTCACTGAATTCAAACAAGACAACAGATTTCCTGAAGACACTGCTTGAGGTGGATGTCATTGATGCTTTTGTTGATCAGGCATCCAGGCTTGATGGAGTAGAAGAGATCCTGCTCCTTGGGGAGAAAGGCAAGACAAAGGCGAATCTTCTTCTGCTCGGAGTTAATATTGACTCTAATGCATTGAAGGCAATCAGCGGAGAGCTTAGACAGAAATATGATTACACAGTCAATACTATGTCCCTTAACCGTGACCAGTATGAGCAGATGTCAGCTATGGGCTTGTATCCGGGGAGTAAGAAAGTGCTTTATAGGAAACCCTAACATTTATCTCTGTCTCCCAAAATCTTATAAATCCCAACCAAATGCAATTCCCTATGATTTCTGAATCCAGGCTGAAGGAGCTTCTGTTTCCCTATGAGGTTGTCAGGGATGAGCAGAATAAGTTATTATTATTGACAGCAGCCTCTATAGAAAACAAGCGTAACCTGATTGTTCATGCTCCTACAGGCCTGGGAAAGACCGCTGCCACTTTAGCTCCTGCAGTTGCTGCAGCAATTGAAAAAGACCTAACTATACTCTTCCTTACTTCAAGGCATACCCAGCATAAGATTGCTATAGATACTTTGAGGGAGATTAAGGAGAAACATGGCGTTTCTGTCGGCGCTGTTTCTATCATCGGAAAGAAGCACATGTGCCTCCAGCCGGGTGTTGAAACTCTGTTTAGCGGGGAGTTCGCAGATTACTGCAAAAAGATGAAAGAAGCAGGGAAGTGCGATTTCTACAAAAATACGAGGAAGAACATGACTAAATTTACTATGGCTGCCTCTTCCCTGATAACAAGGCTTGCCAGGAGCTCTCCCCATACTACCGAGCAGGTAATCGAAGAGTCTGAAAAAGAGAAGTTCTGCCCTTATGAGATATCAATCGGTCTGGCAGGAGAAGCAAAAATAATCATTACGGATTATTTTTATCTTTTCCATCCTGGAATAAGCGACAATCTTCTCACAAAGCTCGGGAAAGAGCTGGATAAGCTGATTGTGATTGTGGACGAGGCCCACAACCTTCCCCTTAGACTGAAAGATCTTGCCTCAGAATATTTATCGACAACTATCCTGAAAAGGGCGATGACCGAAGCAAAGAAATACGGGTATGAGAATACTGTCGAGATTCTTGGCGAGATACTTGCCCGATTAGAGGGTATGGCTGAAGGTATGGATATAGAGGCAGAGAAGCTGGTCGACAGGGCTGATTTTGAGCATGAGCTGGATGAGAAATATGACTATGATCAGCTGATATCAGACCTTGAATCTATAGGGGATGAGATAAGGCAGCTTCAAAAAAAATCTTATTTAGGATCGATTGCCCGCTTTCTTGAGGTGTGGAAAGGCCCTGATGAGGGATTCACCAGGATACTTGCCAATAAAAAAGGGCTCAGAGAGCCTTTTGTCGTCTTGTCTTACAGGTGCCTGGATCCTTCAGTTGTCAGCGGAGAGATAATAAACAATACTTGGTCTACTATCATGATGTCAGGCACATTGCTGCCTACTTCTATGTACAGGGAGTTGCTGGGCGTAGAAGAGGTCCAGGAAGTCGTGTTCAAGGATCCCTTCCCCAAGAAGAACCGGCTCAATCTAATAATACCTAAGACAACTACAAAATTCTCTATGCGTAGCGAGAGGCAATACGAGATTATCGCAGATACGCTGGCAGATATTGTTGATTCAATCCCGGGGAACATTGCAGTCTTTTTCCCGAGCTATTTTATCATGGACCAGGTCTCGAGCTATTTTGAGATCAGGACTAATAAGACCATCTTCAGCGAGAAATCAGGGCTGACAAAGCAGGAGAAGCAGGATATGCTCGATAATTTCAAGAGCTATAAGGACAGGGGTGCAGTGCTTCTTGCAGCGGCATCCGGAAGTTTCGGGGAAGGGATAGACCTGCCTGGAGATTTCCTCAAGGCAGTGGTTGTAGTCGGGCTGCCTCTGAGCCAGCCTGACCTGGAGACAAAATCCCTCATAGATTATTTTGACAGGAAATTCAAGAAAGGCTGGGACTATGGCTATCTTTACCCTGCCTTCAACAAGGCATTACAGAATGCAGGCAGATGCATAAGGTCAGAGACAGACAAGGGAATAATAATATTCCTTGATGAGAGGTATATATGGAGCAATTACAAGAGGTGCTTCCCTGAAGATTGGGATATTGAGGTCAGTACAGAGTATAAGGGATTGATTAAGGAGTTTTTCGGGAATAGTTAATCTTTTTATATAACTGTTGTATTCTGCTTCTAAATAATATACTACTAAGAAATAATAAAAGGTGAAAAAATGATAGTCAAGGCATATGAACCTTTTTTTGAGGCAACATTAGATCCAAGTGATATTCTGCATTCTGGCGACGCTATTACCCCAGGAGACATTAGAAACTATCTTATAGACCATCTTGACAGGACCCATCTTGGAGAAAAAGCCGTAGTCAATGATGTATTCTTACATCCGAGTGTAACGATAGATGATCTTTTACCGTCACCAACATGGCATGTAGGCTTGAAAGAGACTAGTAGGTATATGGATAGGATTTTGGATCAGTTGAATAATGGAGAACCTGCTCAGGTAAGATTTGCATATCTGCAGATAGGTTAAGTGAAAAAAATGGTTATGGATAATTTAATAAGAAAAATTTTAGGGCAGGAGCCATTGCCTGATTTTTATGATCATACTGGGACAGTGATGGCAACTGAAGAACATAAAGTTGGAGGATATATGTGTCCACAAAAGACTTTTGTGTATTTTGCATTACAAGAGGATGCTCATCCTGATGAAATTAAATATTTTTGTATTGTAGAACCTGATAAAAGATGGCCACTACCTGAGCAGGGAGATAGAGCAAAGTTTACTGTTCCAAGAAAAGAAGCAAAAAGTCTCCCTTTTGACAGAATTTATTTTAGGCATAATGTTGTTGATACAGAAGTCAGACAAGTATCCTATGAATTAGCAAGATTTGTTCAGAGATTAACTGACTTGGGTTAATTTTCTTTCCTTTTTCTTCTTATTAATATACACTTCTCTATACTAGTTTAAAAAAACGTAATATTTATATACTAGTAGGTATTTATATCATAAAATGGTTGTTTTGTTTGATCAGTTCAACTTACCAGAAGACATATTTGAGATCATATTTGCGACAAAACAGCAAGTGATTGTGGCAAAGCTCCTTATAAAGTATATGAAGGAGAACAGCGGCGAGATAGGCAAGACAGAGATGTCTCTGTATGCGACAAAGCTCCACGACGGCGAGTTTGTCACAGTGCTTGATGACCCTGAATACAAGGGCAAGAAGGTCAAGCTCTCCTACAACAAGAGGCAGTTTTATGACAGGATACTCACGCCCATGAAAAGTATGGGCCTGGTCGATTATGACCTTTACAAGAAGACATACAAA
>JAFGSP010000191.1 GCA_016934775.1 Candidatus Woesearchaeota archaeon
AAAGAAAAACCTGTGTTTAGAAAAAAAAGCGCCCCTGCGAGGAATTTCAGGCGGCTAGCGCAAGTGTCGGAAACGCTAGTGACCGCATTTGAACCCCGGTCTGAAGATCTTTACCGAGTTGCTTATTATTTGCTTACGGCTGTCCGCAATCTCCCGTGCTATTTGCTCCGGCTCGATTAAGCCTCCAAGCTATACTACAGGGGCATAGGTATTGGGTTTTGATTCTGATTTAAATAATTCACTGAAAAAAACCGTTTACTAAGTGAGCACCCAGGTGCTCACACTCTCCTGTCTGCATCTCCCTAAGGAAAGTGTGGGAGTACACCCTCACTTATAAAAAGATAAAAAGAATGTTTAAGAAAAAATAGGATAACTCTCTCAATCCATCAGCTTGACCTGGCAGAAAGTGCACAGTTCCTTAAATTTCTCAGCATCTGCCTTTTCCCCGATTATCTTGCCGTAGTGCATAGGGATGGCAACCTTGGGCATTATCTTTCTGGCTGCATGCATTGCCTCCTCTGGGTTCATGACATATGTCCCTGAAACAGGAAGGAATGCCACATCAGCCCTTATCTCACCCATCTCAGGGATGAAATCTGTATCGCCTGCATGATAGAATATGATATTATTGATGGTAAAAACATAGCCGACCCAGTCATTCTGCCTGGGATGGAACTGCTTATTGATATTGTAAGCATGAACTGTAGTTATCTTTATGTCCTTATACACAAATGATTCTTCAGGCTTGACCAGCTTAACATTTCCTCCTTCGACTTTCCCTGAAAGCTTGCTCGTAGTGTCAGGAGTCGTCACTATCAGTGTGTCCTGTCTCACCAGCCTTTTCAGGTCCTCGACACTGCAATGGTCATAATGGCCATGCGTTATTAGGATTATATCTGCCTTTTCAGTCTCCTTGACCTGAAAGGGGTCTATATACATAACCAAGCCGTTGAACTCAAACTTAAAGCTGTCATGGCCAAGCCATTTCACTTTTATCCCGTTAAAATCCAGGACCTTCATCCTCTCAGCTCCTCAATAGCCTTTTTCCTGTCCTTCTGCCCGAATATTGCAGAGCCTGCCACAATTATATTAGCGCCGGCTTCAACAGCCCTGCCAATGGTCTTCTTGTTTATGCCGCCGTCGATCTCTATGCCTTTCTCATAGCCGTATTTTGACCTAAGGTCACGTATCTTCTGTAATACTTCAGGAATGAATTTCTGGCCTCCGAAGCCCGCATACACACTCATGATCAGGATAAAATCTGTCATATCAAGAACAGGCAATAAAATAGGCAGGTCCTTATCAGGATTGAGCACTAGCCCAACTTTCACGCCAAGCTTCCTTATTGCCAGGATGCTCGCCCTCAAAGCAGAGGGATTATTTTCAAAAAGCTCTGCATGGAAGCTTATCATACTACAATAAGGAGAAAATTCTTTTGCATACTTCACAGGGTCAGAGATCATAAGGTGGACATCCACTGGGAGTTTTGTCTTTATAGCCCTGACAACAACAGGACCTATTGTCAGATTGGGAACAAAATGACCGTCCATCACATCGACATGGAGAAGGTCTGCGCAATCTTCAATCTCTTTTATCTCCTCATTCATCCTGCCAAAATCAGCTGATAAGATGGAGGGCGCTATCTTAATCATTTTCTTCATACTCCCTTATCATCTTTATCCTTCTCACATGCCTCTCATCATGCGAAAACTCTGTCTCAAGCCACACTTTTACAACATGCATGGCCTGTTCTTCTGTCATCCAGTCCCCGCTCAGTCCTATAACATTGGCATCGTTATGCTCTCTTGAATGCTTTGCTGACTTGACATCTGAGACAGCTATTGCAGACACTCCCCTGACCTTGTTTGCTGCCACCACTACTCCGCCCGCAGACCTGCATAATAAGATTCCCTTTGACCTGTCTTTCCATGCCCTGGAAGGATCATCCCTTTTCCCTACTGCCTCTGCAACAGCAAAAGCATATTCAGGATAATCATCATCTTTGTCATACTCCATATTCCCTTTGTCCTCATACTCATAGCCAAGTGAATCAAGAAATCTTTTTATCTTGCTTTTCAGTTCAAAGCCGCCGTGATCAGCTCCAAGATAGATCATATTCCAAAATAAATCCCTGAGTTATTTATAGCTTTCTATTTCTGGATTTTCTGATAGAATTACTATTCTTCTCTCAAGAATGACCGTTTGATTACAATCCTGGTATGACCGGAATAATCTCCTGGAGGCGTGTCAAAAGAAGTCTGGAGAAAATAAGTAAGTGTTTTTTTCCCGCCCGGCTGAAGCACAAAATTATTATCTGAGACAGATACGAATTCTGAGATATTCCCGAACAAAAGGACATTAGCAGTAACAGGGAAGTCGTATTCATTAGTTAGGTTGACTCTTCTCTCAGACAACGAACCTGGCCCGGCTCTTCCAAACCATAATGCATCTGTATCTGTATTAATACCGACTTTTCGGGTTTCCTCTAATACTGAATAATACATGTTATAATCCCAGACCTGTCTTATAATAAAAATATTGTATAGCAATAGGGAAGTGAAAATCAGGAGCAGAACAATAGATAAAAAAACACCAATAAGCTTATAGTTTTTCATTTTTTAGCCTGTCTTAATACTTTTTCAACTTTATCTTCAGACCATCCTTTCTTGATCATCTTCTCTTTTATATAAGAATCATTGTATTTCTTTTTCAGTTCCCTTACATGTTCAATGACCGCAGGGTCAATCTTTTCCTGCGGCTCTTTCTTTTTCCTGTTTTTGAACATAGAAAGAACAAGGAACATGTTAATGATCAGGAAGATTATAAGCAGTAATATCAATATATGTATCATCTCAATTGATGCAACAGCTGCGCCTAATGACCTGAATACAGATTTGAATGTCACCTGCCCCGGTATTTCATCTACTGTCACTGCGTTGATGTCTTCATCAACCCTGATTATTCCTTCTGTATATGTCGTAGTGCCTTCATATTTCAGGAGAATTTCAGCCTTATATTCTTTCTTCTCCAGGCCCTTTGTATCAAAATAAGCATCCAGTATTTTAGATTCCCATGCTCTAAGCTCAGTATTCAATGATTTGAACTTTCTTCGCTCAGCCTGTGTCTCAAGGTCCCTGATTGTAATCTCGGCATAGATATCATTAATTGGCGTGTTCCATCCGCTTTCGATGTTGATATCAAATTTATTTATTGAATCAATCTCAAACAGCTTTGTAAAATTAGTAATCTTTACGTTCTTTGTCCCTATCCTGAAATCACTTTGGGTTGTTGACTTGTTCCCGTCCCAGTGAAAGTCTGCAATAACCCTGTATTCACCCGGAGCAAGGCCTTTTGAATCAAATGCAGCCCGTATTGCTCTTTCCTGCCTGCTCTCAATACTTGTCTCAATGTTTGTCCTGAGCTGCCTTATTGTCTGATTGGTCTCTTTATTGATAAACGTATAATCTGCATAGGCTTCATCTATTGTGGGCTCTCCAAGGTTCTGGAAAGATATTGTAAAATCTTTTGTCTCATTCACATTCATGTTTGGAGCTGAAAAAGTCCATTCAATGTATTTATAAGGATATAAGACAAAAACATAATAGCTCAAAGCAATTGAGGGATAAGCTGCCAATGCTCCCGGCTGAGTAGGCTCAATCTCCACTTTGACCCAGGTCAGGCTTTCTCCCGGAACATCCAATGATTCAGGAAGCTCAATCCTGACTTTAAACGAAGCGTGGCCTCCATCAGGAATATCTTCAATCCTTTCTGGAGTAATAGTGATATATGGAGAAAGATCTGCTCCGTATCTCACCTGAGGACGGATATTATAGTTCGAAGTGTAGCCTTCACGATTTGATATAGTGTAAGTTGATTCATCTGTATAGCCTGGCTCAAAATCTATATGATGCCTTAAGACACTGCCATAAACACCAAGGCCGTATGCGAAAGAAACAGTAATCAAGACAATACAGAAAACCTGGACTAATCTTGATAGATGGTTCATATTAGAAGCAATAAATCAAAAAAATTAATAAATGTTTCTAACTGGCCGTGAACAGTATAGATGAGTTCACATATTCCTGGCCAAGTGTGATTCCTGATCCGGGAA
>JAFGSP010000192.1 GCA_016934775.1 Candidatus Woesearchaeota archaeon
ACGGGTTAAGTTTATTCAAGGCGACATACTTGACCAGGATATGCTGGATAAAGCATGCAAAAATATTGATTTTGTTGTGCATGCGGTTTCTTTGGTCCCGATATCACAGGCAGGCATAAAATTCTATGATGTCAATGTCACTGGGACAGAGCTGATATTGAAGTCAGCTGTGAAAAGTAAAGTGAAGAAATTTATCCATATCTCTTCAAGTTCTGTTTATGGGATCCACCATAAGATGCCGCTTACCGAAAGTTCGCCAATAATCCCTTATGGAGATTATCCAAAAGCAAAATACGATGCTGAAAAGATCTGCAGTGAATACAGAAAAAAGGGACTGAATATTATAATAATAAGGCCAAGAACAATTATCGGGCCGGGAAGGCTTGGGATATTCCAGATCTTGTTTGACTGGATTGAGAATAATAACAAAGTGTTCGTTCTTAGCCAGGGGAAAAACAAGTTTCAGTTTGTTTCAGCCGAAGACTTGTCTGAAAGCGTTATTCTCAGTATTACAAATAAGATTAAGAACGAAGATTTCAACATTGGGTCTGAGGAATTCACAACAATGAGGACTTACTTGCTGCATCTTATAAAACATGCAAAATCAAAATCAAAGATAGTCTCATTGAATAAGAATATTGTCCTCTTCTTTATGGGCTTTCTGGAGAAATTCAGGTTATCGCCTATGACAAAATGGCATATGTATGCTTTTTCAGAAGACTTTTATTTTGATGTTTCCAAAGCAAAAAAAATCTTGAATTGGAAATCTGGGTCCAGGGATGTTGATACTCTGATCAAAACCTATGATTGGTATATCAGTCACAAGCAAGAGGCATTTGATTCTTCAAAATCAACACATAAAAAAGCTCCTAGTCAGAAATTGATGAAATTGTTGAAGTATTTATGAGGTGTAATAAATGGCAAAAAAGAAAATATTAGTTACTGGTGCGCCAGGTTGGCTGGGCAACAGATTAGTAGAGAAGTTGTGCAGCGATGGCTATCAAGTTAGATGTTTGTCTCTTGAAGGCACAGATGCATCTCATTTGAAGAAAATGGGCGCTGAAGTCATGTTCGGGAATGTGCTCAAGCCAGAGACACTTGATAGGGCCACGAAGGATATTGAAGTAGTTGTCCATTCTTGCGGCCTGATTCATCCAACCATGTTTGGGATAAAATCTTTATATGATGTAAATGGGAAAGGAACAAGAAATATGTTGAAGTCATCTTCTGATAACAAAGTCAAGAAATTTGTATATATAAGCAGCAATTCTGCAATGGGAATAAATAGGAGAAGGGATAGATTGTTCAAAGAATCAGATAAGCCAAGACCTTACACACCTTATGGGCATAGCAAGAGAAAAGGGGAGTTGGCTGTTGAGAAATATCAGGAACTTGGAAAGATCCAGACAGTCATACTTCGCCCATGCTGGTTTTATGGTCCTGAACAGCCAGAGAGACAGACTACTTTGATGAAAATGATCCAGTCTGGAAAACCCCTGATGTTCGGAGATGGCAATAATTTGAGAAGCATGACCTATATAGATAATCTTGTCCAGGGTGTGATGCTGGCTATTGAAAAAGAAAAAGCAAACGGACAAAAATATTGGATTGCCGATGAAAAGCCTTATACAACAAATGAGATATATGAGACAATTGCAAAACATCTCGGAGTCACTATCAAGCCAAGAAAACTACCGAAGATTGTCCCGGCTATGATGGAGATAGCTGACCTGATTTTTGCAAAATTGGGTATTTATGTGATACAAATACATGTAGGCGGAGAAATGGTCAGAGACATAGCCTGTTCTGTAGAAAAGGCAAAAAGAGAATTAGGATATGACCCAAAGTTTTCTCTTGACCAGGGCATGAAGATATCAATAGAATGGACAAAAAAACAAGGGTATCTGGACTAAGTAATTTTTTTTATTTTATTAAACTTCTTAGGTCACAGCAATGGTATAAAAACATATTAATACTTGCAGTTCCGATATTTTCCAGACAGTTTTTTTTACTGGATTACAGGATTATCATAGGTTTTCTCCTTCTTTGTCTGGTCTCTTCTTCAAACTACATAATCAATGATATAGTTGACAGAAAAAAAGACGCAATGAATCCTGAAAAAAAAGATCGGCCGATCGCATCTGGGAAGATCATGGTGACAGATGCAATGTTTTTGGTCTTGATCTTATTAACAACATCATTATCTGTAGCTTGGACTTTAAATCCGCTTTTTTTCGGATTGTTGTTGGTCTTTTTTATAAACACGCAATTATATACTTTTTTCCTGAAAAACCACATATATGCAGACATCCTTTTTATCGCAATAAACTTTGTCTTGAGAGCTTTTTCCGGATATTTCTTTTTAGATGCTGAATTAAGCCATTGGTTAATAATAGCTACGTTCTTCCTGGCAATGCTGCTGGCATCAGGAAAAAGGAACAGTGAATATCATTTTCTTGAAGAAAAGAAAAAACACAGGAAAGTTTTTGAACAATATACCTCAGAAAGTTTAGACATTGTCCTGAATCTTTCTCTGATCTGTTTCATAATGAGCATTAGCATTTTCCCATTTTTTTCACAATTTGCAAAGAATTTGGTGTATCTGTTGCCATTTTCAGTTTATTTATGCCTAAGGTATTGGTATCTTGTGAAATCTGTATCTAAGGTTCCAAGACATTTAGAGCTGGTCTATCAGGATAAACCTCTTTTCTTCGTAGGGATAGCCTATGCAATTCTTGTTTTTGTTTTAGTCTACATCATCAAGTAGGTTATTTTTTCATCAAGAGAGATATAGAGTCATATATTCTTACTATTTTTATCATTAGCGGTTCGTTTGGATATATAGTAGCAACTTTAATAGAAAATAACCCTGGCCTGTTTGCTCCAGCGATATCTGTTAATAACCTGTCTCCAACCATGGCTGTTTCTTCTGGCAAGGTCCCAAGAAATTTCAAAGCATCAAAAAAAGGAGAATTGTTTGGTTTTGATTTTTCAGACTATATGACTGTCATAGTTTTTTTCTTGCTTGATTCTTTTCTTCTTCTTGAATTTGTGTTTGTGATAATGCAAGTTTTGAAATCCTTTTTGGGCTTTTCAAGATGTTTTGAAACCTTATTGTTAATTTCTTCACCATGGTACTTAGAGAGTGTCTGGTCAAAATCAAATATAATGGCCTTTATTCCTTTATTTCTAAGATAAGTTGATTTTACCTTAATAATATCCTTTATTTCTGATGCAGGGACAATATACTTCAGGTTTCTTATCCTGATTTGCTCTAACTATCTCATTAAATCAAGAAAGCAGAAATACTCATTGCATTCGTAAAGTTCAACAAGTTGAACAAATCCCCGCCCTTTAGGGTTGGGGATGAATGCCTGTTTTTCGAATAGGTCTACTTTCTTGATTGTTGAAAATGCGTCTCTGAACCCTAATCTTTGATTTTTGGGGCACAGAAAGGCTAGCTTTTCTTGTGAATCCGCCAAATCCCCACCTTTTATGGTTGGGGAGGAGGTCAAATATGTTCTCCAATACTCCTTTTTTAATATTCCTTTTTATCAATCCAACATAATGGAATGCTCGAATAACAATTCTTTTGACAAACTATATAAATATAATGAAATTCGGTCAATAAGTAATGTCAGGAAAGAAAAATCTGTTTAAGATTTTATTCATAATGACCATAATTTACTTAATCTTTAATTCTTATTTTATGAGCAAAAATGAGTTCATAGGAGGAGCTGATGATGTCAGGTATGCGATTATTGCCAAAAATATTGCTTCAGGAAGAGGTTATGTAGTTGACGTGATTCACAAGTTTTTTTATCCTTATCCCAGGGATGTAACTCATCAGGATGACCTTTATGCCCCGCTGTATCCATATATTGTCGCGTTTTTCTATACATTGTTCGGAGCAGGAGAATTCTTTTCAAAATTTCCTGCACTTGTTTTCGGGCTTGTCGGGATTCCCCTCATGATTTTCTTGATTGCAAAAGAAATCTATAATGAAAAAATTGCATTGGTAGCAGGACTTGCAAGCATGCTTAATCCATCTAGTTTCTCATGGACAGGCACAGGAGATACATTATATGCTTTTTTGACAGTATGCACTATCTATTGTTTTATCAAAGCAGGGAAAGATAAGAGATGGTTCTATCTGATGGGTCTGTGCTTAGGTCTTTCTTATCTTGCGAAGATTACTGCGGCTGTTGTTGTAATCGCAGTTGTATTAGCATATATCATTAATTATAGGAAAAACCTTATCCAGGAGGAATTTATAGTAGGTATGATAATTGCGCTTGCAATTGTCTCTCCCTGGCTAGTAAGAAATTATTTTGTTACAGGAAGCCCAACAGGCAGCTTGTATTCATATTATCCCTATATGTTCAAGTATTTCGAAAATTCTCATGAGATAACAAGCAAAGTATATTGGGGGCAAAGAATAGGTCTGGACTGGTTCCTATCAAATGTTGGCATTCAGAGATTTATTGAAAGCACATTGGCTGAGCTGCTCAAGACTTGTTTGGCGTTTTCCTTAGTTGTTCCAACAGCCCTTATCGGGACATTCCTGACCAGGAGAAAGGAAAAATTCACTTTGGTCTGGACAGTGTTTTTGATGTTTTTTTTAGCATACACAATCTATTATCCCTTTAATATGAGATATTATATAGCAATGATTCCTCTTTTTTCAATTCCTATCTTTTACTTGTTTATGAATAGAATACCAAGGAAATATCCTGATTTGAAAAAGCCATTATCTTTCTTGATATTGGTTGGATTAATGGTTTTACTCCTTTTCAATATAAGCAGATTTTTTGTTTTTTATACTTATTTTCCTCCAAGTGTTAAATGGGGAGCAGGATATCCAAGGACTTCTGATGACCCCTTTATCCGCGACAGGATGGAAATGATAAGTTGGATTGATGATAATCTACCTGAAAATTCAACAATGATGGTATGTCTTCTTCCACATCCAATTAATTTCTATACAAATATCAAGTCAATAAGCGTTCCTTTTGAACCAATTGATAAGATACTTTATGTTGCAGATTACTACAATGTGGATTACATCTCATGTAATAAGGAATTGAGAGATGACAAGAAAATACAGGCAATTGAAGATCTCAAGTTTTCTGGTGTTGGGGATACCAGATTTGAATTAATCTACGATAAAAATAATGAAATGATATACAGGATCAATTGGCAAACTATCAACAGGACTTCTTTTCCATGAATACGTCATACCAGTTCATGAATGTTGTGAGATTCCATATCTGTCTTCCATAATATAAAGGTGATCTGTCAAACTTGTTTCTGATTTCTTCAATATACTCATATCTGAACAAGCCCTGTTCTTTCAGCTTTTCTCTAGAGAGAATCTCTTTAAATTCATCATTATATTCTTTGTACCAATAATGGATTGGTACGAAAAATCTTTGCTTTTTCCTTTTCAGCAGAAACTCAGGAAGGTCTTTTTTCAGCGCAGATCTTATTATATACTTTTCATTATTTCCTCTTAATTTGTATTTTTGCGGAAGAGAAAATGCAAAATTAACAATATTATTATCCAAATAAGGAACTCTACATTCAAGATGATGTGCCATGGTCATCTTATCTACTTTAACAAGGAGATGCTGCAGGAATGTATTTATGTCAATATTCAGGAAATTATTGAGACTATGGCTTGACCTACGGGAATGACGCTCAACACTATTTAATGCATCACTTTGAATTTTTTCACTTAACACTTTTTCTTTTTCAGCCTTAGTGAATAATGAATTTATGTTCAGATAATCTTTTGCAGGATTACCAAATTCAAGAAAGTACTTTGAAAATCTTTCAATCCCTTTTTCACCTAAGGAAGAGGAATACTTGAAGAATTTGTCAAGCAAAGGCTTCGGAGTATTCTTTATTATCCAAGTAACAAGTTTCTTTGAAGGGATAATTGGGTATATCTTTTTAGTGCCCATCAGTATTTTATAATGTTCATATCCTCCGAATAACTCATCAGCACCATCTCCTGCAAGAACCACAGTCACCTTTTTCCTTGCTTCTTTTGAGAGAAGATAGAGGGCTAAAGATGCCGGGTCACTTATCGGCTCATCCATGTGCCATGCTACTTTTGGCATTATATCAAAAGGATTGAAATCAAGAAGCACTTCTTTGTGGTCTGTGTTATAATAGTCAGATGTTTTTTTTGCTTTTTTCAGCTCATCATCACTGAATTCTTTGACATCATAGCCAACACTGAATGTTTTGATATTCTGGTCGAGATGTCTCATTGCAGATACAATTGTCCCTGAATCCAGTCCCCCTGATAAAAAGACTCCAAGAGGGACATCACTGATAAGCTGGCTTTCTACAGTGTCCATAAACAGTTTTCTGAATTCTTTTTCAGGCAGAGATATTTTTTTTTTGTAGTATAGTTCAGAATACCTGCT
>JAFGSP010000193.1 GCA_016934775.1 Candidatus Woesearchaeota archaeon
TCAGTGTGCCAAAAAGGCAGAAGTCTGCCTTTTTTAGCAAGTCAGCTTGCTGACTGTAGGACATATTTTCCCCCATTAGAACTCCCATGCTTAAGGAGGGAGTTTGTGGGGAAAAATATGTTTTATAAACAAAGTGTGATACACTTTGTTAAGATTCTGGACAGTGCCTAAAAAACAGAAACAAATAAATATCTCTTATGGCTTAATGAATTAAAAAGAGGTGAATGAAATAGCTGAGGAAAACATTCCTATTGCCCATATTAAAGATTATATAGTCAATTCCAGAAAGAACGGCTATCCTGATTCTAAGATTATAGAGAACCTGAAGAAGGCCAATTGGCCTGAGGACATCATAGACAGGGCTGTCCAGGAAGCTGATTCTGTTTTGTCGTCTGTTTCAGAGGGTTCAGAAGATTCCAAAGCAGAAGAAGAAAAGCCAAAAGAAGAAAAGAAATCAGATAAGAAACAAGCAAAAAAAGAGCCTGCGGAAGAAGAGACCGATGAGGCAAGTGAAGAAGCAGGAAAAGAAGAAGCAGGAAAAGAAGAAGCAGAAGAAGAACGACCAGAAGAAACAGATGATTCAGAAAATCCTGAAGAAGCAAAGGAGCATGCTGAGACAAGCGAATCAACTAAATCATCAGATATATTCACAAAGCCGGAGCTAGGTGAAGAAAACAAACAGCCAGAAAATGCAGGAGCTTTAGAGGCAACACCAAAGACATTTAGCTTCCTGTCTCTAGTGGCATTGCTGTTTTCACCTATACCTTTTGTTGGGCTCGGTGTCTCTATGGCGATTCTTGATTACATGAGGAAGAATAATAAGTCCGGAAAGATATTTCCGTTGCTTGGGCTTGTGATAAATGTCTGTATAATCTTGTTTATAGTCATCATCCTGATACAGATATTTACGCTTGAGCCTGATAAGATGGCTGGATTTGCCAGATTTGTCAATGACAAGTTTAGTCTGGTTTAAATAAGTTTATCTTGTTTGAAACTAAAAAAGAATAGAAAATATAATCGAAAAAATCAGGCGCCTGCCTTGACTTTTTCTATTTCGTTTGTAAGGAAATTAAGGTTTTCTACAAGTTCCTTGTAACTGTTCCTCACAGTAACTTCAGTAACATCAGCCACTTTGGCTATTTCTGCCTGTGTCCTTTTCTCGTTATGTATCTTTGATGCGATGTAAAGGGCGCCGGCTGCGATTCCTTTCGGGCTTCTTCCTGAAGTGATTTCTTCCTTGACAGCAGTCTGGACTATGTTCAGCGCTTTTGTATGTGTCTTCGGGTCCAGGCTTAGTTCTGAAGCAAACCTGCTGACATAGTTCATAGGATCAATAGGCAATGTCCTTATGTTAAGGTTCCTTGATACATACTTGAAGTTCTTTGCGACTTTCTTTTTATCAATTCCAGTGACTTCAGAAACCTCGTTTAGGGTCCTTGGTATATCATACATTCTTAGAACAGCATAAACCACACCAGCGACAACAGCTTCAGTGCTGTGTCCCCTGACAAGTCCTCTCTGGACAGCTTCAGTGTAGATTCTTGCTATCTCTTCTTCGACATAAGTAGGCAGTCCAAGAACAGACACTATTCTTTTTATCTCTGAAAGAGCAAGCCTGAGGTTTGACTCAATAGCTGTTGAAACTCTCCTTTGCCATAGCCTAAGCCTGTAGAACCTATCCTGGTTCTTCTTTGATAATTTATAGAGATCTGCTTTTGTTCCGATTGTGGTTCCAAGACCCCTGTCTTCCTGGGTATAAGTCAATGGGGCGCCAGTCCTTCTCTTGTTCTGTGCGTCATCAGAATCAAATTCTCTCCATTCCTGGCCGAAATCAAACAGTTTATCATCTAGAACGAGTCCGCATGATTTGCATGCAACTTCTCCTTTTTCTTTGTTCCAGCTGAGATTCTCATCCCCGCATTCCGGACATTTTTTGTATTGTAAATCCTTGATCATTTTTGATTACCTCCCCTTGATTGTTAGATTGGTTCTTCTAAGTTTTCCTCATCACCATAACTTAGAAAGATGCCTCTAAATCCTTAACCGGTATCCGTTAAAAACAGGTTGTATATAAATATTTCTATTTTTTCATCAAAAAAATGATGTCTAGAAACATTATTTAGCACTTCACCTACATATTCTCAATAGCCAGCACATCCTGAATCTCTTGCTCAGAGACAGAACAGCCATTGAGCTTTATTGCCCACAACAAGCCGTCGAGAAGTGTCTTTTTTGGCTCTGGAATATCAAGATAATATTTTTCAAAGAACCCAAGCTCATAGGCAACAGTAACTAATTCCATGGATCTGATTACCTTGATATTGCGCAATTCACTCTTAAGCCTGTTGAGATTAATATTGTCAGTGTGTATTTTCATATGGAGCTTTTTCTCCATCCTTTGTTTCACAGCAATAGGGTTCTCTATGAGTGTTCTTGTGATGAACTCATCAATCACAACAGCCTCTGCATTTAGATTTCTGGCTGCGACAACAGATTCAATCTCCCCGTATTGGACATTCTTGACATAATTTTCATGGGCCCTGAAAAGGCTGTTTGCCAGAGTCAATAGCGCAAGTGTCTCTTCTTTTATATCTTTTTCATAGACCTTCAGTGTTCCTTCCTGGATCAACTTAAGTGTCTGCAATGCCTCAAACTTGAACTTCTTGCTGGAGAGCGGCCTGTCAATGCATTCATTTTTTACTCCCTTGGTTATATAGAACTCTCCTTTGAACCTTTCTTTCAGCGGTTTTATTATCCAGAGAAGATTGTTCATTGCTAAACTTATTATCGGACCGCTATCGAAAATCAGAGTCTTCACCATAGTGAACCCTCTGTTTTTCGGACTTGTATTTTGGTCCAACTATCAAAAACCAATGCTCTCATTTGAACAGGCCTCTTGTGAATTCCAGTTTTTCAGAAACATCTGTCTTATAATCAAACCTGTCAACAATCTTTGTCTTGCCGACATAGTCCATAAGATCCCAAAGAGAGATGCCTAATGTGTCTGCGACCTGCCCCATGGAAATGCCGTGCTCGAACATCTTAGATGCTTTTTTTATCTGTGCCCTCTCAAGGACCTGTTGTACGTATAAGTTTGTCTTCTTGTCTTTTTTGGAAATATCTGTTATGAGGTGCTTTATCTCTGATTCATATTTGTTTAGTATTCCTTTCTCTAGCGCAGCCACAGCATTCATAAGATGAGGAAGCACAAACTTGTCAATGTTGTTTGAAGACTGGTAGATTTTAGAAAGGGAATAGATAGTAACAGCGATTGTTACAGATTCTTTATCCTGAAAGATAGATGCGTTATGTATGACATGGTCGCTAAGTTCTCTGAGCTTATACAGTTGCCTGTTTTTCACAATTTCTATTGCCTGGTGCAGTACATTCAGGATATCTTTTTTTACTATGGGATTCATAATTTACCTGAAAGGCTTTTTCTATATAAATATAACGATAATGAAATATGACTGGGGTTGTCCCAATAGTCAGCTTGCTGACTGTAGAATATATTTTCCCCCACAAACTCCCTATGGTTGGTAAGGGAGTTCTGATGGGGAAAATATACTTTTGAAGTAAACGTGTGTAACACGTTTACATGACTTTGGACAGCCCCACTATAACGATAAATTTAATAAGGACATATGTTTAATTATTTGCTGTGGGGAACTAATGCTTGTCGATAAGTATAGGAAAATTCTAGCGGACGCGCCATCTGAAAGAAGATTCAGGACTGATTTCGGAGAGATGTCCAATCTCATGCAGCTGAGAAACACCCTGCTGACTAAAGGAAAAGGTTTCTACGATGAGTTTGTTGATGGCAGCAAAAATGATTTTGCGAGCTGGGTCGAGAATGTATTTGAGGATAAATATCTTGCAGAAGCTATGCGAAACACTAGTTCCCTGGGCAAGACAATTAAGCTTTTGGATGACCGCATAAATTATGCCAGCCTCTGGCTGAAGTTTAACGAAGGAGTAGAACTATTGACAAATTATATGGCAGACCAGCATCCGTTTAGGGAGCAGATGTATATGCCAGAATATCATAAATTCGAGTCTCTCTATGATTATGATGATAGTGAGATTGTGTTTACAAATTCTATGCCTGTTGCTGAGAACTATGAAGGATCAGAGACTCTTCAGGAGAAGCCAGTGTCTGCCGAAGAGATTCATGAGAAATCAGATAGGGAGGCTGTCCAGGAAAAGGCTGTCTCAATAGATTTTGGAAAAGACCTTGGCGGACCTGAGATACCCAGTCCTGAGCCGATCGATAAGACCTTAGTGCCTCCTGTATCCCCTGCAAGGCTCTCTGAAAAAGAGGAAGTCGATGAGCAGCAGCTCCTCAAAGATCTTGAAGAAGAGTATCCTGAATTGAAAGCAGCTACCCAGAAGCTTCTTGATAGCAGGCAGGAAGATAAGAAAAAAGGTTTTTTCAGCTGGCTGTTTAGGAAAAGTAATTAAGTAATTCTTTTTCTCTTTTCTAGTATGTATAATCTTAAGCAACTTCCAGAGGACTTCATTGTAGAAGAGATTCCTCTTCGTGAATTGAAAAAATCAGGTAATTATACTTATTTTCTTCTTGAAAAAAGGGAATGCAATACTGAGGCAGCAGTACAGAAGATTGCATCACATTTTAAGATACCGCGAAAGTTTTTCGGATATGCAGGCAGCAAGGACAGGAAGGCAGTCACAAGACAATATTGCTCTGTCAAAGGCAGGATCAAGGATTCTGAATTCACAGGATTCAGCATCAAGGTTGTTGGTTATGGAGATTCCCCTGTTTCTCTTGGAGACCATAGAGGCAACATGTTTACAATAGTGGTAAGGAATTTAGAGAAATTGCCAAAAAAGACAGATTTTATCATCAATTATTTTGATGACCAGCGGTTCGGCAGGCAAAATCTTGAAATAGGCAGGGCAATCCTGAAGAAGGATTTCAGGAAAGCGGCCGGGCTTATTGATTTTCTGGAGACAAAATATCATCTACAGGAAAATCCAAATGACTTTATAGGAGCTATAAGAAAAGTTCCTTTTAAGACAATGAGACTTTATATTAATTCTGTCCAGAGCTGGCTCTGGAATGAGGCTGCTGCTGAGTATGTCACTAGGGTTTCAAAAAAAAACACAACTTCAAAATACAGGCACGGCATTTTTGTTTTTCCTGAAAAAAAGCCTAAGAACGTTGAGCTTCCGCTTGTCTCTTTTGATACTGAGTTTGATGACCCTGAGATAGAGAACCTATATAATAAGATAATGGGAAAGGAAAGAATTTCCATTAGGGATTTTATAATAAGGCAGATACCTGACATGACTCCCCAGGGGGATAGTAGAGAACTTGTGGCTGATGTGAAAGACTTATCAATAAGCAGCCTGGAAGACGATGAGTTGAACAAGGACATGAAAAAAGCCACAATTAGATTTGAGCTTGGAAGAGGATGCTATGCTACAGTTGTTATGAGAACTATTTTTTCAGACTAGCCAAATATCTTACTTAGCAGATTAAGAATAAATCCAATCAGTCCTTTTCTTGCAGCAGTTCCTGTGCATTTCCCTTCAGAACATGCGTTGCTAAGGCATTCATAATTTTCTTTACAGGGTTCTTCTCCGGCTTTCTGTTCTATAATACTTCCTTCCGGGCTGCAATATACTTTTTTACCTTTTTCGTCTTCAAACCTTTCTTTTACCATTACCAAAGAACTGCCATATTCACATCCTTCTGCTTCTTTTACAGGCTCTTTTTCTTTTTCGTCTTCAGGGTCCTCAACAACTTCTTCAGGTGTTTCTGGCGATTCTTCCGGCTCCTCTGCTGTTTCTTCTTCCTCCTCAGCAGGTGTTTCAGGTGCATCGCCTATGCCTGATTTAATATCTTCAATACTAATATCAGGGTTTCCTATTGAAAATAGATTCTCGACCTGTCCGGGGTTGCCTTCTGAGTCTTTGTAATGGAAAATTACTTTGTATACTCCTTGTTCTGCGTTTGAATAGATTCCTTTGCCATAGTCTGTGCAGTGGCTGAACACTTTCTGGTCCCATCTGCCCACTATTGCAGCGCTTCCGGGCAGCATTGTCTTTTCAGAGTCTGTGCAGGTGAAGCAGGGGTTAATATCAGCAACAGGCTCCCAGCCTTGTTCAGTGTATTTTTTGATATCATAGCTTGGTCCGCAGTTTGAGAACAAGTAGGTTATCTGGCCTTCCAGATTGTTTCTTATCTTGATTATGACATCATAATCACCATCACTATTCTGGATTCCCCATTTTTCTTTCATCGAGAATTCAACAGCAATAGAGGTCTCCTGTGCAGCCGCAGTAAAGAGTACAAGGAAGACAGTCAGAACAGCAAGAATCTTTTTCATTGTCTATGAGTTATGGAGTGGTGTATTTAATTTTTTTGGTTGATTTTCGCAAGAACTTTGTTGCTTATCTTGTCAATGCTTGGTCCTGCATCCACCCTTATTATGATGCCTTTTTTCTTATAGTAGTCAATCAGGGGCTGTGTCTGCTTCTTATAGACTCCCAGCCTGTTCTTTATGATACTGGGAGTATCATCTTTTCTACCCTCTTGTTTTGCCCTTCCTGAAAGCCTGCGAATAATCTCTTCATCATTAAGTGCAAAGAATATCACTTTATCTATGTCCTGGATAGTGTCAAGAAATTTAGCCTGGGGAATTGTCCTCGGATAACCGTCAAGTATGTAACCTTCAGAGCAATCTTTTTGCAGTAACCTGTTTTTGACCATTGCATTGGTAATGTCATCA
>JAFGSP010000194.1 GCA_016934775.1 Candidatus Woesearchaeota archaeon
TATAGTTTTTTATAATATAATCACCCTATTGAAAAAGCTGTTTTTCTGATTTGTCGTCGAGAAACTGATTTATGGTTGATTTTTAAACTCAGGAATTATAAAAAAAATTGTAATTAAGCTTTTAAATGAACTAAAATACCAAAAATGCTTATGAGAAAGCTATTCGGCACGGACGGAGTAAGGGGAACCGCGAATAAATACCCTGTTACTTCAGAGATAGCTCTGCAACTAGGAAAAGCGGCTGCTATTGTGTTGAGAAATGGCGAGAAAAAAAAGCCTGTGTTCTTGATAGGAAAAGATACAAGGCTTTCAGGATATATGCTTGAAAACGCATTGACAGCCGGGCTTACTTCAATGGGCGCAGACGTTCTTCTTGTCGGACCGATGCCCACACCTGCAATCGCCCATCTAACAAGGTCTTTTGCAGCTGATGCGGGCATAATGATATCTGCTTCCCACAACCCGAGCACAGATAACGGGATAAAGTTCTTTGACAGTAAAGGGTTCAAGCTGCCTGATGAAGTAGAAGATAAAATAGAGAACCTAGTTTTGGGCAAAGAGATAAGCACAGAACATATCAACTCAAAAAATATCGGCAGAGCATATAGGATAGATGATGCCAGGGGAAGGTATATTGAATTTGCCAAAGGAACTGTTGGAAATACTTCTTTGAAAGGCCTGAAGATCGTGCTTGACTGCTCAAACGGAGCAGCTTACAAGGTAGCCCCTTTAATCTTTAGAGAGCTTGGGGCTGATGTAATCACAATAAATAACACACCAGATGGAAACAACATAAATGAGGAATGCGGTGCTCTGCATCCCGAGGTTGTCAGGGCAGCCGTATTGGGACATAGCGCTGATGCAGGCATAACCTTGGATGGTGATGCTGACAGGATAATAATGGTGGATGAAAAAGGAAATATCCTCGACGGGGATTTTCTTCTTGCTATTGGCGGACTTGACGCTCTTGAGAAAAAAAGGCTCAATAAGAATACTATTGTTGTCACCCAATACACTAACCTTGCTTTTGATGACCTGTTCAACAAGAATAAAGGCAAAGTCGTAAGGACAAAAAACGGAGACAGGTATGTAATTGATGAGATGAACAAAAGCGGCTATAATATAGGTGGAGAGTTCTCAGGCCATATAATTTTTTCAGACCATAACAGCACAGGAGATGGCACTATCGCAGGACTGCAGATATTAAAGATAATGAAAGAAAGAAACAAGAAACTATCTCAGCTTGCAAATGTGCTGAAAAAATATCCCCAGGTCATTGTGAATGTCAATGTCAGAGAGAAAAAGCCCTTAGATAAGATGATGGGAGCAGTAAAAGAGATCAAGAATGCAGAAAGTGTTCTCGGAAATAAAGGACGGCACCTTATAAGATATTCAGGGACTGAGATGAAAGCCAGAGTCATGATAGAAGGGCCAGATGAGAATCTTATAGAAAAGCTTGCAAATAAGATTGCTGATGAAATAAGAAAAGAGGTCGGTTAAATATGGAGGAGTTTCTGGACACGGCAATCAAAGCAGCAAAAGAAGCTGGGAATGTAGTCATGTCATATTTTGAAAAAGAGAAGAGCATAAGGCTGAAAGGCCGGTTTGACCTTGTCACAAAAGCAGATGTCGAATCTGAAAAAAAGATTCTTGAAGTATTAAAATCAAAATATCCTAATCATTCTTTTATTATGGAAGAAGCTGAAAATATAGAGAATGATTCTGAGTTTAAATGGATTATCGACCCTATTGATGGGACAACAAGCTTTGCCCACAATTATCCTTTTTTTTCAATATCAATAGCTCTTTACAGGAATAATGAACCCTTTCTCGGAGTAGTGCTCGCTCCCTATATGAAAGAGCTGTTCTACGCTGTAATAGGAAATGGCGCATTTCTGAATAAAAAAAAGATAAATGTATCAAAGACAGACAAATTAGAAGACAGCCTTGTAACTACAGGTTTCCCTTACGACAGGGACACAAGCCAGCAGAACAACCTGAAAGAATTATCACGAGCCGTTAAAGTTGTTCAGGGCATAAGGAGGTCAGGAAGTGCTGCCCTTGATCTATGCTATGTTGCTGCCGGCAGAATTGACGGCTACTGGGAATTCAAATTAAAGACTATGGACACGGCCGCAGGACAAGTAATATTAAGAGAAGCTGGCGGCAGAGTATCTGATTTTGAAGGCAAAGAGATCAAAGAAGATTTCTCTACTATCGTAGCAACAAACAATCTTATTCATGATAAATTACTAAAGACACTAAAAGAGGGATGAAGATGAAAACTCAGGCAATCATATTAGCAGCGGGAAAAAGCACCCGTACTTACCCTTTGACTCTTACAAAACCAAAGCCTTTGCTGAAAGTAGCTAATAAAGAGCTATTAGCGCATAATCTGGAGCAACTTCAGGGCATTGTCGATGAAGCCATAATTGTTGTCGGCTATATGAAAGAGCAGATAATAGAAAGATTTGGAGAATCTTTCAAGAAAATAAAGATACGATATATCGAGCAAAAGACACAGGATGGAAACGGAAATGCTGTTCTATTGTGCAAAGAATATATCAAAGACAAATTTCTTGTTATGAACGGAGATGACTTGTTCTCAAAAAAAGACATTAAGAAGTGTGTAAAGCATGATTACTCTGTTTTGGGAAACAAAGCCAGTGATTTATCAAGATTCGGGGAGATTTTGCTTAAGGATAATGCTGTGTCAGAGATAAGGGAAAAGCCAGGAAACAAGCCAGGGATTGCTAATACCGGCTTGTATGTGTTTGATAAAGCTGTCTTTTCGTATGAGCTTAAGAAATCTCCAAGAGGAGAATATGAGATTACGGATTTCATAAAGCACCTTGTTGATGACAATAAAAGAGTAGATTGTGAAACAGTTGAAGGATACTGGCTCCCTATCACTTATCCCTGGAACATGCTCGAGGCAAATGAAGCACTGCTTTCAAGCACCAAGACAAAAATAAAAGGGATAGTTGAAAAAGGGGTTACTATTAAAGGGGAAGTTGTTGTTGGAGAAGGCACAGTTGTAAAATCAGGCGCATATATTGAAGGCCCTGTTGTGATAGGTGAAAACTGCATTATAGGCCCTAACTGTTATATCAGGTCTTCAACAACCATAGGAAACAAGAGCAAAATAGGGAATGCAGTGGAAGTGAAGAATTCTGTCATCGGAGACAACACATCTATAGGCCATCTCAGCTATGTTGGAGATTCTGTCATAGGAAATAATGTGAACTTTGGAGCAGGCACAATAACAGCCAACCTGAGGCATGATGATGCTAATGTAACAAGCCCTGTCAAAGGAGATCTTGTAGATACTGGAAGAAGAAAAATAGGAGGGATTGTAGGAGATGATGTACATACAGGCATTAACACTTCAATATATCCCGGAAGGAAGATCTGGGCTGGAAAGACAACATTGCCTGGAGAGAATGTGAAGAAGGATATAGAATGAATACACTGCTCAAAAACAATCCTAAAAAATTTGAAGAGTTTGCCAGAGATAAGTATAAGTGCTATCTTTTTTTAAAGGGGTTTAATATGCCTCATACAGAGTTATATTCTAAAGAGAACCTCAAAAAGTTTCTGATTGATAAAGGGAGCACAGTCATTAAGCCGAGATTTTCTGCAAAGGGCGAAAATGTTTTTTTTATCAAGTCAATAGAAGAAATACCTGAAATCTGCGCGGACGATTTCGTTATCCAGGAAAAGATAGACGCAAAAAAAATAGAAGACCATGTTTTTGATGTGAGGGTACTTTTTTATGAAAACAAGTATTATTATTATTCCAGAGTTTCAAAGAAAGACAGCCTGTTGACAAATCTGGCGCAGGGAGGCAGGGCGGAGTCGACTGAAAAGATTCTTGAATTTTGCTTCCCTGATGAGAAAGAAAAAATTATGTCTGACATATTTAATACCAGCTCAAAGATAATCAAAGCTCTTAAGCAGAGATTCAGTCTTGCAAAAGCAGGTATAGATTTTCTTATAGATAAGACCGGAAAAATATATCTGCTTGAGATCAACTCAAAGCCGGGAATTTCCGGAATGTTCATCCTAAGAAACCCTGATAATTCGGCATATGGCAAACTGAAACTGATATATGGTCAGGATTTCAAGAAAAAGCAGGAAATAATGCTTGAAAACATGATAGGTGAAAAACAATGTGCGGAATAGTAGGGATAAACTCAATAGAGCAAATTAAAGTAACAGATGCTGTTAAGAGGCTGAAAAGGCTGGAGTACAGAGGATATGACTCTTTCGGTTATTTCGACGGAAAAAAACTATTCAAAAAAATAGGACAGATAATCATCCCGAATATCCCTGATAAATCTTCAATAGTCATCGCACATTCCAGGTGGGCCACACACGGCGGTGTCACACAGAATAATGCCCATCCTCACCAATCCTGTGATAAAAAGATTACTATCGTGCATAACGGAATTATCCAGAACTATCAGGAACTAAAGAAAGACCTTGCTACAAAAGGCCATTCTTTTATCGGAGAAACTGATTCAGAAGTGGCTGCACATTATTTTGAGGAAAAGATTAAAAGAAAGAATATCAAAGAGGTGTGTGTTGATTTTATCAGAGATATAAAAGGAGAATTTGCGCTTCTTGTCATGATCGAAGGCGATGAAAACATCTATGCTCTAAGGAGAGATTCGCCTCTTGTCCTGGGAGTTGCTGAAGGACAGAATATCCTTGCCTCGGACATCTATGCTTTCTCAGACATAACAACCAAGGCTATATTTTTTGAAAATGATGAGTTCGCCATAATTTCCAGTGACAAATATGCATTCTATGATAAGCACGGCAAAAAAACAGACAAAAAGATTCAGGAATTCAGATGGGAGCAGGAAGAATCTGCTACTGAAAACTATGAGCATTTTATGATAAAAGAGATTATGGAAGAGCCTAAAGTGGCCAGAAGGCTGTTGATGAGCCTAGGCGCTGAGCAGAAAGAGAACTTCAGGAAGTTTGTAAATCTTATAAGGGATTCAAGGAAAATCACGTTCGTGGGAGCCGGGACGAGCTATCATGCCTCTCTTCTTGGAGTATATTACCTTCATAAATGCGGAATAGAAGCACAGACCTTGATTGCGAGCGAGTTTGAGCACTTTGTAGGCGTGGATGAAAACACACTAGTGATTGCTTTATCACAGTCAGGAGAGACAATGGACGTGATAGAAGCATTAAAATATGCAAAGGGCAAGGATGCAAAAATTGCTTCTATTGTGAATGTGCCTTACTCAACAATCCAAAGGATGTCTGAGATATCTCTAAATATATGCGCCGGACAGGAGGTATGCGTAGCAGCGACAAAATCATTTGTCAATCAGGTGACACTTATGCTTGCTATAGCAAAGGATTTTGGGTTCAGGATAACTCTTGACACTATCCCTGACAGGATATTTGAAGTACTGAAACAGGAAGAGAAGATTAAGGATATTGCTCACAGTATTTATAAGCACAGAGACATCTATGTCCTTGGCAGGGGATTGAGCTATCCTGTAGCAAGAGAAATGGCTCTCAAGATTAAAGAGATTTCTTATATCCATGCTGAGGGTATGATGGGCGGAGAGCTGAAGCACGGAACAATTGCCCTGATAGAAAAAGGAACCCCTGTGATTGCCCTGATAAGCAACAGCGACTATTCTATGTTGTCAAATGCAAAAGAGGTCGAAGCCAGGGGGGCCAACGTGATTAAGATAACGAATGAGATGGAAGGCAATATCAAGATAAACACTTCCAATGACGGTAAATTCGGAATTCTTGCAACTATTGTGGGCCAGATACTTACTTATTTTATGGCGCTAGAGAAGAAACTGCCGATAGACAAGCCGAGGAATTTAGCTAAATCAGTGACTGTGAAATAAATCATAAAGAGCGCGGGAATTAAAAAAATTTTTATAATCCAACACTGCTAGGAATAGCATGACAAAGGCATGGGTTGTTTCTGTAGACATGGGATACGGCCACCAGAGGGCTGCTTATCCGCTCAAAGACATAGCATTTGAGAAAATCATAACTGCAAACAGCGACAAGATAATCTCTTATGATGAGAAAAAGCTATGGGAAAAAACAAGGAATTTCTATGAGTTCATATCCAGACTGAAGCATTTTCCATTATTAGGACCTGTTGCTTTTGGGCTTTTCAACAAAACAATGGAGATTTCTCCATTTTTTCCGTTCAGGGACCTGTCAAAGCCCACTCTTAGTGTGCTCTTCCTGAAAAAGCAGATTCTTAAGAAAGGACTATGCAAGAGCCTAATTGAACATATCAAAAGAAAAGACCTGCCACTCATTGTTACTCATCCTATTCCTGCTATGGCAGCCCATTATCTCGGTGTAAAAAAAATCTTCTGTGTTGCCACTGATACAGACATTGCACGTGCATGGGTGATTGATAACCCAAAAGAAAATACAATAACTTATTTTGCCCCATGTGTTCACGTTGCTGTAAGGCTGAGAGAATACGGAATCTCTGAGGACAAGATAATATTAACAGGATTTCCCCTGCCTAAAGAGAACATTGGAGGAAAAAGCTGTCCAGTACTCAAAAAAGATTTGGGCAACAGGCTCACAAATCTTGACCCAAACAAAGTATTCATAAAAACATATAAAGAAACCCTAAGGAAAAAAATGGCCCTAAGAGAAAAAAGCGACCACCCCCTGACGATCGCTTATATGGTAGGCGGAGCCGGCGCAGAGGCTGATATCGGGCTGAAGATACTTAAATCACTGAAAGAAAAAATAATGAAAGGAGATGTACGAATCAACCTTGTCGCAGGAACAAGACTCAATGTTGTCGAATACTATCTAAAAGGCATTAAATCCATTGAGCTTGAGAAATATGAAGGGAAGAATATCAGGATAATCTATGGGCTTGACAAGAGAAGCTATTTTTCAAATTTCAATGATTCTTTGCATACTACTGACATAATATGGACAAAGCCCAGCGAGATGTCATTCTATACCGGGCTTGGGTTGCCTGTGATAATCGCTCCGCCGATAGGCGCACATGAGCACTATAATGAAGAGTGGCTCAACCACATCGGATCCGGATTCATACAGAAAGACCCGGAATACACAAGTGACTGGCTATATTACTGGCTTGAGAACGGAAGGCTGGCTGAGGCTGCATGGGAAGGCTGGATTGAAGCTCCTGTTTTAGGAACATATAAGATTGAAGAGCATATCCAGAAGCACAGTTAATTATTAATAGTATCTTATTATCTTTATTCTTATGGCAAAAGAATTATCTGCAATGGAACTGCATTTTCTTGTGAAAGAGTTCCAAAAATTAATTGACGGGAAGATAGACAAGATATATGAAAAGGACTCATCATTCACAATCCAGCTATTTTTACCTGGAAAGGGAAAACAGTTTCTCAAGATAGATCTTCCCGGGATGATTTTTTTATCTAAGAAAAAAGACAGGGTCGAAGAAACAGGGAAATTTGGATTGGCCCTGAGGAAACATATATCAAATTCAAGAATCAGAAAGGTAGAGCAGAAAGAATTTGAACGGATAGTACAGTTCACCCTGGAGATAAAAGAAAAAAAATATTATCTGCTGATTGAATTGTTCAGTCCGGGCAATGTAATATTGTGTAATGAAGAACAAAAGATTATCCTTGCAAAAAAATATAAAGGGTTCGGTTCCAGAATCATAAGGCCAAATATCTCTTACAAATATCCGAAAAGAGACATAGATACATTAAAAATCAATGAAAGTGACTTTGTGAAAGTGATTGAAACCAGCACTAGAAACTCTGTTGTTATTACGCTTGCTGTTGAGCTTGGCCTGGGGGGATTATATGCCGAAGAATTATGTCTAAGGGCAGGGATAAACAAGAAAGAGACTGAGATAAGCAAAAAAGACATGAAACAAATATTTAAAGTATCCAAAGACTTAATAGAAGCAACTCCCGCCCCCTGCTTATATTATGATGATAATTCATTAATTGATTCCGCGCCAGTTCCCTTAAAAAAATATGAACCTATGAAAAGAACTGAAACAGACTCATTTAGTGAAGGTCTTGAAAAAGTTTATTCATCTAGTGATAAAAAAAAGGCAAAAAAGCCGACAAGATATGAAAAAGAGATAAACAAGCTATCTGGGATAATCAGGAGTCAGGAAGCCCAGATAAAAGGGTTTGAAAATTCTGCTGCAGAGAACCAGGAGAAAGGTGAAGTTTTATATGAAAAATATGGACTACTTGACAATCTCCTTAAAGAGTTCAAAAAAATAATAAAAGAACATCCCATGAAAGAAGTGAAAGAGAAGACAAAAGACCATGATGTAATTAAGGGGATTGACGAAAAAAACAAGAAAATAAGCATCGAGATACCATAAAAATATAAAAACAACTCCTTGTTATAATTAATCTATGAAGTTAAAATCAAAAACATTGATTATTTGGCTTTTGTTTATTGGATACTTTGGTCTCAGGCTGCTCTTTTCATTGCAGACAGAGTATTTCAATAATGAATATTCCTATTTTGCTTTGAGGCAGATAGAGAATATCGCAAATACCGGAAGGCCGATTATCCATGATGAACTCAGCTATGGCGGCAGGATCTTTGTATTCATGCCATTTTATTTTTACATACTGGCTATGTTTACCAAAATATTACCTGGGACTTTGATAATAAAAATAATCAATAATTTTTTCGCTTCCACTATTATTATTTCTGTCTACTTAGTGTGTTCAAAAATAACACAAAACAGAAAGATATCTATACTTGCCTCATTGGTTTCATCTGCTATTCCCATATATATAAAAGAGACACTGAACAACATTAGCCCATATTCTGTTTTCTTTCCAGCTACGATTTTTTTTGCATATTATTTTATGAACCTGAGGAACAACCAAAAGATGCTTGATTATCTTATTCCTTTATCACTAATAATAGTGCTGTCTTCTCCTGCAGCTTTTCTCCTGATTCTTGGTTTTGTAATATACTTGATATTTGGAAACATAGAAAATATCCCGATAGAAAGAATAGAGCTTGAGTTGGTCTCTTTTTTCACTTTCTTTTTTTTATGGGCAAATTTCATAATATTCAAGCTTGCTTTCCAAAAACATGGCTTTTCGGTGATATGGAAGAACGTGCCTTATCTTGTTGATACATATATGAACAACCTTAATTTTCTCACTATTGCTGCAAGTGTAGGGTTTTTGCCGCTTGTTTTCGGGACTTATACACTCTATTCATATATTGTCAAGAAAAAATCAAAGAACATCTCGTTGATTGTAAGTCTTTTCCTTGCTAGTTTCATAGTGTTCTGGTTTAGATTAATACATCTTGAACTGGCTTTGATGTTCTTCGGTACTCTTCTTGTAATCCTTTTCAGCCAGTTCCTGAAAGATTTCTTCGCATTATTAAAAAAGACAAAATTTTCAGGATATTCCAGTATCTTGTATGCTTCAGTAGTCGTGCTTCTGATGGTTTCTCAAATCATCCCTGGATTCATGCTGATGTATAATAGTGTTCAGGAAAGCCCGAGTAAGGATTATATTGCTGGGTTCTCCTGGTTAAGAGAAAACACACCAGAGGACAGCACAATAGTTGCACTGCCTGAGGAAGGCAACCTCATAACATATTTTGGCAATAGGAAAAATGTTGCTGATTCTGATTATCTGATGATTGATAATCCTGAAGTCGTGCTGAAGGATATTGAACTAATATTCAGGCAGAGATTTAAGGTTGGAGCAATACAGCTTCTGGAAAAATATAATGCAGAATATATACTCTTCTCTGAAAAAACAAAAAAGACATACAAGTTAGACCATTTGATGTATGTCCCTGATCCTTGTTTTGAATTGGTCTTTGATTCTTATATCCAGATTTATCATTGGAAAAAAGATGAGTGCGGAGTCAGGACACTATGAAAACAAAGAAAATATCCTTGTTGCCGATATTATTAATAGCTGTTGTCCTAATGTTAAGCTTAGTACATGTCCTAAGGTTTCAGGATAATAAGAACCTGATAGGCTATGATTCATATTATCATATAGACCTTGTGAAACAGTTTAAGGGATCAGAAAACATAACAGGCAGAATTTCACATCCGCTCGAATATCTCATCTCATTAACTGATAATGAACTGCTTTTATTCAGGTTGCTGCCTTTTTTGGCAGGAATCGCAAATACCATACTAATATATCTAATCCTAAAGGACCTGTTTCATGAAAATATCCTAAAGGATTTCATCATGATCTTCATAATCCTTTCACCTATGTTCATCTATATGTACGGGACATTCAATGAGCATTTTCTTTCTGTTTTTTCCATGTTATTGGCTGTCTTTTTCATATTAAAGGAAAAGTATCTGCTTGCTCCCTTGTGCCTATTGTCTGCATTTGCTTTCAATCAAAGATATTTCATCATTATCATTTTAACACTCCTGCTACTTTATGAAAAACTAAAGAGCAGAAACATAGTTGTTCCGACATTAGGGCTTGTTTTATCCGGGAGCCTATTAGTCTACATAGGTTCGATATCTCCTCAGAACTTATCTCTTTTTGATTTTATGAAAGACCATATATCTGATTTGGGGGCAGGATTCGGAATCGGGATATTCTGTCTAATGACCAGCATTATGGGAATTGTAATTTCATGGAAAGAAAAGAAAAAGCATTCTTTCAATTATATCGCAATTCTTTTTTTAATGATATTTTCAGTTTTTGAATCATCTCTTATTATTGTCCTGGATATGTTTTTTGCATATTATTCAGGGATTGTCTTATTAAAATTGTGGAACAGCAAATGGAAAAGCAATACCCTAAAAAGTTATGTGATTCTGCTCATATTATGCGGAATATTGTTTTCTTCTGGCTCCATGATAAGCAGAATTGCAAAAGAAGGCCCTTATGATTCGGAGATATTAAGCCTTAATTGGCTGAAACCCAAAGTGTCTGAGAACGATGTTGTGTTTTCAGAATATGAATATGGCCACTTAATAAAAGCAATATCAGGGGCAGAGACATATACTGATAATATATATTTCAGATTCTCAAAAGACAAACAAAAAATCAACATAAGCAACACTATCTTCCAGTCTAGGGATCTTGAGACAATAACAAGGTTTATGGACAGGAACAAAATCAGATATATATGGATAAACGACAAGATGAAGCAAGGAAGAGTTTGGACAACCCCCGATGAAGGCATGCTCCTGATATTGCAGAACAGCATACATTTCAAAAAAAGATACAGCCATCTGGGCATTGAGATTTGGGAATACATCGGATGAACGAAAGATTTAATAATTTATAATCTGACCCAAGCTCTTCAGGATAATGCTAAAATGGATATACTAAAAATCATTATCTGGATATCGTATTTCATCACTCTGTACTTTCTAGTATATTGGTTCATATTCTTTATTGAAAAAAAGGATCAGATACACAAAGAACTCAATAAAAAGGTCAAACTAAAAAAATTCCCTTTTGTCTCTGTGATAATTCCGTGTTATAACGAAGAGCAGACAATCATAAAGACACTGGAATCCGCAGTTAATCTGGATTACCCAAAAAACAAGCTTGAATTTGTTGTTATAGATGACGGGTCAACTGACAACACAGCCAGAAAAGTCAAAAATTTCATCAAAACCAAAAAAATAATTGATATAAAGTATATATATCAGAAAAACAAGGGAAAAGCAGCTGCCCTGAATACTGCCCTGAAATCTATAAAAGGAACCCTTTTCGCATGCCTTGATGCAGATTCTTTTGTTGACAAGAATGCATTAGTCTATATGGTAAAGGAACATAGCCAAAAGAAAAGTCTGGCAATCACAACGCCTGTGATGAAGATATTCAATCCAAAACATGTTCTTGAAAAATTCCAAAGGCTGGAATACATGGCGGGGATGTTATTAATTAAACTTATGAGTTATGTTGACAGCAACTATATTGCTCCCGGGCCTTTCTCTGTTTACAAGACAGAGATTATCAAGAAGCTTGGCGGCTTTGATGAATCAAACCTTGTCGAAGACCAGGAGATCGCATATAGAGTACAGGAAAAACACTACAAAATCAAGCAGTGCTCAAACGCTTTTGTAACAACTGTCGCTCCGAAAAATTTTGCTGCTCTTAACAGGCAGAGAAACAGATGGTTCAAGGGGAGCATATTAAATTTAATTAAATACAGGAAACTGATATTAAACAGAGAATATGGTGATTTCGGTTTTTTCCAGATGCCAATAAACATAATATCCTTTGTGCTCGCTATTGTGGCTGTATTTTCATTCCTATATTATACTGTTAAACCTCTGCTATCATGGATGAAGGATCTTTATCTTATTAGGTTTGATATCCTGCCTTTCCTTTTCAACCTAGATTTTAATTTTGATATACGTGGAATAAATCTTCCACTAATCTTACTAATTGGGATATCTCTCGTAATTTCCTTGCTTATGCTCTATCACGCAAGCAGGGCATCTCAGGACAGAGTCAGAAAATATGGTGTCATTTATATAGTACCTTATTTTTTTATTTATTTTATATTTTTAGGGTTTGTGATCATTAAAGTGTTTTTCGAACTATTGATAGGTATCAGGCAAAAATGGTAGTCAAAAGAAACCTCAGCAAAAAAAGATATATTGTTGCAGGCATAATTACTTTCATAATCTTCTCATTCGGCGTCATGCTTGGACTGATACTGGATTATGAAAGATTGGATTACCTTGATGCCAGAGGAAACCAGCAGGAAATCAATTACAGGAGCCTACAGCTTCAGTATTTATACCTTTCAGACATAGAAAACACTAATGAAAGCTGTGCTATGCTAAGGGCAGCTCTCACAGACAGCATTGAAGATTTGTCGTATTCCCTTGAACTTTTTGAGGCTTATGAGAAAGACACGACTATTAATGAAAAGCAATACGAAGCAGTTGCAAGGACATATTTACTTGACAATATCCGATATTGGATATTTTCTCAGAGGACAAAGAAGGTCTGTAATGAAGATATAATCAACATATTATATTTCTATTCGAAGGATTATTGCAACATCTGTCATAACCAAGGCACTATTCTGACTTATTTCAAGGCCAAATTAGAAGATGACATTCTTATTTTCCCCATAAATGTCGACTTGACGGAAAAAGAAGATTTTATCAAGCTGCTGAGGCTGCAATATAATATTACTGAACTCCCGACATTGATAGTGAATGACGAGAAATACGTAGGAATTGTTTCAAAAGATGAACTAGCAAGAATCATTTGTGAAAATTCTAAGAATAAAGAAAAGTGCCTGATATAGATGAAGAATAGGTTTTGGATGTTTGAAACTAAGTACTGGATATATTACTTACTTCTAATTTTTGTCAGTTTAAATCTTATGTCTCTATTGGGATTCAATCATGTCATATGGGACGAATCAAGCTATATAGGCATGGGAAAATTTTTTTATTCTTTTGGAAGATCTGGTATACTTGAGACTATAAGGCCGATGACATTGTCTTTAGTAACCGGCTTTGTCTGGGTGATTGGATTAGATGTTATAATCTTCTCAAAAATGTTTGTGCTTTCCTTATCTGCTGGCTCTGTTTTCCTGATATATAAGCTAGGTGAAAAAATCTATAGCCAAAAAACAGGTTTGATTGCTGCAGCATTGCTTGCGATCACACCCTTATTCATTCAATATGGCACATATATATTAACAGGAATACCTTCAACATTTCTGGCGCTTCTATCTGTATATTTTCTTATTAAAAAGAGATTTTTCTGGACAGGAATCTTTGCAGGCCTATCCTTTATGACACGTTTCCCGCAGGCATTGGTGCCCATGTCGATCATTGCGGCCATGGCACATGAATTCATGACTAAAAAAAAACAAAGGAATACTATTTTAGGCTATAGTATTATAATCTCTGCGGGATTGCTGTCTGTGTTGCTGCCTTATTTCAGTTTCAACTATTTTCTATACAGGGGTGTTACATCTGAATGGTGGCATGCTGCATTCAGGCCGCTTATCTTTCTGTTTCAGAGTGCCGGACCTGAAGGATATTTTTGGTTCTACAAGCAATCTGTGTTCTTTTATTTTATTGAATTGTTCCTTGACAATCCTTTTACTGTTTTTATTATTGCATGGCCTATTGGAATAACTCAAAAAAGATTCAGAAAAGAAAAAATAATTGTGATCCTTGCTGCTGCATTCCTGCTGATGCTGACACTCCAGGAAAACAAGCAATTCAGGCATGCCCTCATGTTTCTCCCTTATGTAATGTTATTGGCTTCAAAAGGTATCACGACAGTCTTCTCAAAAATCAAGAGAACTAACATAAAAATAGGCTCAGTTATTATCTTAGGATTGATATTTTTTGCTTCCCTGCTTGCCGGTGTTCAGCCTTTCCAATTAGTAAAACCAAAACCTGCTATTGTAAGTGAATATTATGAGTTCCTTAGCAGATATCCGACAGAGGGAGCTATTCTTATAACAGACCCTGTGATTACAGCATATGCTGATAACCTGTTTGTACCTGCATATTTTGATCTTAAGACCTTAAGGAAGGAATTGAGCAGACAGGACTATGACATGATTTTCTTCACTGATAGCTCATTCCCCTGCAGAGAAGATGATATTGAATGTCAAAATGAGAAAAAAGATATCCTGTCAGGAATATTGAAGCAATACGGACTTGTATTTGAAGGCAATTATTATGGCTATGATTATTTTATCTTCTCAAATCTGGAGTATATTCCAAAACTTTCCAAAAGACATCTCCTTACTAGATACGGTCTGATGAGGCCTGTGCAATTATCATCAAGGCCGTTTGACAAACTACCCATTATAATCATACTTGAAGATCTCCCTTCGCTAGATGAGAATATGGAAATGATCTGGCAAAAGGAAAATTATGACCTGCTTTTTTCATATTTCAATAAGAAAAGAATCCCTGTGACTGCTGCGGTAATACCTACTCATATCCAGAACCTGAATCAGACAGAGGTTTCAAGACTCATAGAAAGCAATTTTTCTTTTATCCAAAACGGCTATTCCCATAGTGAACTACAGCAAAGAACCACTGATGAAGAATATGAACGCATAAAGAAGGGAAAAGAAATAATACTGGAAAAATTAGGAACTAATGTTACAGGATTCATACCTCCTTATTATTCAGCAACTACTGAGAAGATACATGCCTTAGAGAAATTGGGTTTCTCTATATATGTATCAAATATGGGCGACCTTAATGTGGTTCCTTTCAGCAGATACGACCAAACAATGACTTTGATCAAAAACTGGAATAAAAAAGAGTTAAAAGAAAAAGAGGAAATCAGCCAGGAAATTATAATGATTGATGCGCATGAACCTTATCTGATGATATCATTTTATTACTACATGTTTGAGAATAATTTCAATGTGCTTGACTATTTCATGAATGCATCATCAATAGGCCAGTATATAGACATATATTCATTTGATGAATGGCAAAACTCAATCAAAAACGTGAACCTTTCTGTTCAAGATGAACTGATTGTCCTTTCAGGTAAAGAGTTCACAGGATCTGATATGATCACTCTGCTTTTCATTGAAGAGGGTAATTATTCCCTAGATTCTTCATACCCTGTAATAAATATCAAGAACATAGGTGAAGAACAACTGGAGATATGCCTGGAGAATCAATGCAATAAATTAGAGCCTGGAGAAATACAGAAAATAGATCTCATCGGTTCTTCCTGAACCAGTCTATAAAACAATTCATGCCTTTTCTTATATCTGTCTTAGGAGAGTAACCTAGTAATTTTTTTCCTTTTGAAATATCTGCATAAGTTATCTCAACATCTCCCTTTGGCATTGGCTTTTGTATAATCCTGGCTTTCTTACCAAGTATGTCTTCAATGACCTGTATCAGTTCTCTTAATTCAACTGTCTGTGAATTTCCAAGATTAATTATCTCATACTTAAGACATTTTTCAGTAGCTGAGATGATCCCGCTAACAATATCATCAACAAAAGTATAGTCCCTTTTTGATGAGCCATCTCCATATCTAATTATTGGATCTCCTTCATAGACCCATTTTGTAAACAGATACGGCGCCATGTCCGGCCTTCCCCTCGGACCATAGACTGTAAAAAACCTCAAACAAGTAATGTTCAAGCCATATAGATGGCTGTAGGTGTGGCAGATTACTTCTCCTGCTTTTTTTGTAGCTGCATAAGGGCTTATTGCATTATCTGTCCTGTCTTCTTCTGAAAAGGGGATTTTCTTGTTTCCGCCATATACAGAAGAGCTAGAGCCAAATACAAAATTCTTTAGCTTATACGTTTTACCAAGCTCAAGAAGATTTAGAGTACCTTTGACATTTGTGGACTCATAGATAAACGGATCCACTAATGATGGCCTGACTCCTGCCCTTGCTGCAAGATGAATGACCTTATCAGGCCGGTATTTCTCAAAAATATTTTTCATTTTAGAAAAGCTTGTTATATCGGATTTTTCAAGGAAATAATTTTTATTTGAAAGGTTGTGTTCAATATTTTTTTTCTTTGCCTTTGGAGAGTAATAATCGTTAAAATTATCTACACACACAACTCTTTTTCCGATCTCAAGCAACTTATCAGCCACATGGCTGCCAATAAAACCAGCACCGCCAGTCACAATAATAGTTTCCATTTTCATTCAACTTCAGGCCAATCTATTTTCCAGGTTATAATCCTACTTCCGCTCACGTCTGTGATGTCATAGAACTTTTTGAAATATTTAAGTCCCTGACCATCAAGATAAAACAATCGTGTAAACATGCTCCCTGTCAGTTCCTCTGACATGAATAACAATGTCCTGTTATCATTAAGAAGAACAACCCCATACCCGAAACCTTCATCATATCTCTTAATCTTATATTCCCCGTTTTCCATATATCCAAAAGCATTTGGATGAAAAACTCCTTGAGTTGTGGCAACTGATGCCTCGTAATCTGTCAGATTGATTTTAAGTGGTATGGCCTGACCGTTACCCGCAGGAATATTGCATTGAAGTGTCTCATTTGATAGTCTCGCACATCCTGTTGACCCGCCATAGCTTGGCCAAGTAGCTATCCAGTCATTCAAGTCCCTGTCTGTAATTTTTGAATTCAGCTCATAATAAAGCTCCCGAGAATATTCTTCAGAATATCCAAAATAATTTTCCAAAGATTCAACAAACTGAGCTTCATTGCTAGATTTAAAATAACTGTATATTTTTGCTCTCTCGAAGTTCCAGCTTCCAAAATGAGCCCAGACCCCTGATTTTCCCACCATATCGCCGCTAGTGATGAAATAGTCTTCAGGTGGTTCGCAGAAGAGATAACCCAGTATTTCCTCTGCCTTTTTTTCATCTGTCAACGCAGTAAGCTCTTTTTTCACTTCGCTCTTGCTCATATTAAAGAATCTATAAATCATCGAAACTGATTCGTATGTGTCATTGGTAATAGAGTATAGTTCACTCTCTGCTTTCGTTCCTGCACAATCAAGCATTCTAATAATTGAAATTGCCTGATCCTCATCTTCTGTGAGAAGGACATGCCCTATCCAGTGCGCCTGCTGATTATTCTGAGATGCGCCATCAAAAGTTACAGAACGGTCTGTCCAATATTTGAACCAATGCCCGAAATCCCACCATGAATTAATTATAGCAGTTTCTTCGGACTCCTGGTTAATCCTTGTCAATGTATCGACCCAGGCATCATTTATACTAGGCACATAGTTATAAGCTGTTGCATATCCTGTCCTGATCGGCTGGATAAGGATAAGAAGGGATACAAAAACAAGTATAGATTTGGCAATCTTAGGAGAAATCTGCAAAGAATCCCCAAGAAATACAGAAAGCCATTTTGACAAATAGCCAAAAAAAGCTGAAAAAGATATGACAAACGCAGGAATAATAAGAAGTATAAACCTGACTCCTTTGGTAGCTCCATAGATTGTCGCCATAAACCAGATTACCATCATTGTTGAATGTTTCACTTCCAGTTTATATCCAAGATATGACGAAAGCAAAAGGCCTGCAAACAAAGGCACAGATAATGCCCCAAGAAGGACAACTATACCAAGCCTGTTTGAAAAAGCAAATTGAACAAGCAAGATCAGATACATAGAAGAAAAGAAGAGATATGCAAGATTAATGTTCCTGATTTTCTTGTTTTTAGAATCAAAAACAAGTAAAGGAAATAATGCCCCTGAAAGAGCTAAAAAGAGAAACATCTTTCCGCCTAGGCTCTGTATTATGTCTGGAACATTAGATTCATTAAGCTCTGCCACTGTTGTATACACATTAGGCCAGAGGCTTGTTCCTCTGGCAGCTTCTTGTAAGCTGATAATATTCAATGGATACTCTATTATGCTCTTGATTTGATGACCTTTCCCAAAGAGCGTCAGTGACACAAAGGACGCAACTATAAATACGCCAAGGAGCACCCCTATCCTGATGATGTCCTGATTATTGAGAATATTCTGAAAAGTGCTTCCTTTTGAAAAAAAATCATATGCCACCTGGTAGCCGACATAGATAAGTGCTGAAACAATGATTATCAGGAACATGAACCACCAACCTGACCAGGCAAAGCTATATACGCCTATTAATCCGCCTGCCACCAAGGAATAAATAAATATCTTTTTCAGGTCTTTTGAGTCAAAAGCATAAATCATTGCCAGCATAATCAAAAGCGGAAAAACTGCATTGACAA
>JAFGSP010000195.1 GCA_016934775.1 Candidatus Woesearchaeota archaeon
CGAAAAAAGCATCCTGCAGCCAGACCCTTTCAAGTTTGACGATGACAAATTCCTTACATACCTTTCAGGAGAGATAAAGAAGCATAAAAGCAAAAGGATAGACCTTCAAGGAGCTTATTTTGAGATCCTTAATGTCAGCAAGGTCAATAATTTCTTGGAGATAGACTGTAAGAGGTATTCCGACATGCCTCAATTCAACCAGTTTTATAAAGTTATTCTGCCCTTAAGAGGCAACCCTGTAAGGGGCTACAACAAAATCCTTAACCCAATACTTGATGATATCAATTACTATGACCTTCTCATCAATGCAGATGATTCAGATAAATGCGTTTCATACTTCTATTCTCACATATTTCATTATCTCAAGACACAGTACTCTATAATATTGGAGAAGGAAGTCAATTTTGCCAGGTTCATACTGCAGGATTACCTAAAGAATATAGGCAAATATGAACCTAAAAAAGAAGGGTACAGGGTTGAGAAAGCAATAAATGTTATCCTGAAATATCTATACAGGAACTTCATACCATTAGGAGGCGCTAACCGGCCTGATGGGTATCTTATTACCCAAAAGGAAAAGAGTTACATCCTGGATTCAAAACAGCACCAAGAAATAAGCCAGCAGGAAGTAGGCAAAGTCCTAAGATACATGAAAAAGTATGCAAAAGATGCGAATCTGCCAGATGTAAAAGGCGGTTTTATGGTTGTTGCTCTTGCAAAACTCAAGACAAACAGCCTTAACGCAAAAGCTCAAGATTATTGGGTTGATGACAAGGAAATGTATCTATCATTCGTGACAGTAGAGTTCATCTTAGAGTATCTTGAGTTTTACCAGGACAACAAGAACAAGATCATGTCAAGCCCTGATTTGTTGAAGGAATATCTAGGAATACTTGATGATGTCATAAAGAAATCTGTAAAAGCAGGCAAGGCTGATAAGGTAAGGGAATTTGAGAAGAAGAAAATACAAGCATTCCAGAAAAAGCTGAATAGGCATAACTATTATCCGCACGAAAGGAACGAGATGTGAAAATGAAGATTGGAGATAGAATCAGGAGCCCGTCTTATGAAGAGAAAGGGCAGGGAAGAATAATCAATATTACAGAGATTAACAGCAAGAAATATTGTGAGATATTCTTCGAGAATACCAAAGAGACCTTTACTTTGGAAGAGAAAGATATCCAGGAGATAAAAACACCTCTTGAAAAACTTAACAACCAGAAATTCGACTCGACAAACCTGTTTAAGCTCCGAATAATTTCAGAGAAAATTGATTCGTTGTTATACCAGGACAAGATTATCACTGCAAATAATTTTAAGATAATGCCTCTACCGCACCAAGTATTGGCAGTTAATCATGTTCTTGAGCAGTTCAAGCCCAGATGCCTGATTGCAGACGAAGTTGGTCTAGGGAAGACCATTGAAGCTGCATTGATATATGAGGAACTTAAGCTCAGAAATATTGTCAAGAGAGTCCTGATAATCTCACCAGCTGGCCTCACGACACAATGGAAAGATGAGATGAAAACCAAGTTCAACGAAGATTTCTCAATAATTGACAGGAACACATCCAAGGCACTGCGGGATCTTCATGGCAATATCAACCTATGGCAGAAATATGACAGGGTTATTACCTCATTGGATTTTCTAAAGCCAAAAGCCCTTAAAGATTCACTCTCAGAAAGCACCAGAAAGAGACGAGAAGAACATAACCAATTTATCACAGAAGATTGCAGGAATGCTGGTTGGGACATGGTCATTTTTGACGAAGCACACAAGCTAAGCAAAGATTCAGAAGGAACAGAAACCTCAAGATATAAGCTAGGAAAAGCATTATCTGAAGCCGCACCTATATTTCTGCTATTGACAGCAACACCCCATCAAGGGAGCTCTGCTAAATTTCGGCATCTTCTAGGCCTGATTGATGAATACAAATTTTATTCAGCAGAATCATTGACCCCTGAGAATGTAAAATCAGTCACAGTAAAAAACAGCAAACGGGCAGCAACAGACTTCAAAGGAAATCTTTTGTTTAAGTCAAGGATCACGAGTGTTGTCAAAATCAAAAGAGAGGAAGACGATATCGAGGTCCAGTTATATAATGAAGTGAGCAAGTATATTGGGGAATATTACAACCTGGCATCAAGAGAAGGCAATTTTGTGTTTATGTTCTTATTGATACTTTATCAAAGGATGGTGTCAAGCAGTTCAAGAGCCATATACCATGCATTGAACAAGAGGCTTAAGCTTCTATCGAGCATAAATCTACAGCTAAACTCAGCAAGCAATGATATGGACGAGGATATAAACGAGCTGGATGGACAGGAAGCTTATGAGGAAATAACAAAATCAGAAGCAAACGAAGAAAAAGTGATCATCATCAAATCCAAGGTCAAGGAAGAGATTGAAATCCTGAACAAATGCGTGGCACTAGCCAAAAAGACAAGCTTTGGTCGTCAGGATTACAAGGTCAGAAAAACATTGGAAATCATGGACGAGATAAAGAGAAGGGATAATGACTCAAAGACAAAGTTTTTGATATTCACTGAGTTTGTCGATACGCAGTATTATCTTGGCGAAATCCTTGAGGATATGGGATATAAGGTCGCATACCTTAACGGCCGCATGAACCTTGACAAAAAGATAGAAGCAAAGACAAAATTCAAGGAAGAATGCCAGGTCTTGATATCAACTGATGCAGGAGGGGAAGGTATCAATCTTCAGTTCTGTCATGTGATTATTAATTTCGATCTGCCTTGGAATCCTATGAAGATAGAGCAAAGAATCGGAAGGCTTGACAGGATAGGCCAGAAGAAAGATGTTCTGGTTTTTAATTTTGTTATTGGA
>JAFGSP010000196.1 GCA_016934775.1 Candidatus Woesearchaeota archaeon
AAGACTGACAACCTTGCTTATCCCGTGCTCGTTCATTGAAACGCCGTAAAGGTTGTCTGCTTCTGAGATGATGCCGTCATTGTGGCTTATCACTATGTACTGGGCCTTGCTTATGTACTGCCTTACAAGCTCTGCCAGCTTTTCTGAATTTCTCTTATCAAGCGCAGCATCAACCTCGTCAAGCACATAGAAAGGAGCAGGCTCGTGGTCCTGCACAGCAAAAAGAAATGCCAGTGCAGTCATTGTTTTTTCTCCGCCTGAGAGGCTCCTGATGTCAAGGAATTTCTTTCCGACCAGCCTCACTTTGATGTTCATGCCGCCTTCGAACACAGTCTCAGGCTCTTCAAGGTCAAGCGTTGCCTCTCCCTTTGTGTTCAGCGATAGGAATTTCTGCTGGAAATTCTCATTTATTGCATCATAAGTATTCATGAAAAGGTCCTTTTTCTTTGTTTCGATCTCGTTCATCATTACCAGAACATCTTCTCTTTCAGAGACTAATTTTTCTTTTTTCTCAAGCACGTTTTCATATTCTTTCTGCACTTTGTCATAGATCTCCAGGGCTCTCATGTTTACAGCCCCGATATCCCGGACCATCTTTTCGAATTCCCATATCTCTCTCTTTATTTTTTCTTCGTCTTTATCTTTGAATATCGGGACGCCTTCATATTCTTTATATTCCATGTTGAGCCCTTCAAGCTCAGCAGTCACTTTAGCGTTGTCCAGATTAAGAGTGTTCAGCTTCAGCTCTTCATTTCTTCTTGAGTCCTCATTCTTATACAGCTTGCTCTCTATTTTGGCAACTTCTTCGTTGATTTTTTCTCTCTTCTTGAACAGGCCCTTGAACTTTGCATAGAATTCTTTCTGCATTCCTTCTTTTTCCTTAAGCTCTTTCTCCTGGCTCTTTATGAGGTCTTTGAGATCCTTAATTTCTGTATTGAAATCCTCATCTTCCTTATTGTGCTGTTTCAATATCTTTTTTGTGTTGTTGAGCTCAGGCTCTAATATGGTGGAAATCTGGACATCGATGTTCTTCATCTCAGTCTTAATCCTGATGATGTCCTCTTTTAATTCTGATCTCTTCTGGTCAAATGTGTTAAGCTCTGCAAGGAGTGTCGGGTTTTTCAGGGCATTGATTTTTTCCCTTATCTGCTGCTTCCTTATCTTTATCTGGGCAAGCTCTGAATTCGCTCCTGTTACTTTCCCTGTTATCTCCCTGAGTTCAGAATCCATGCTTTCGATCTTTTCAGCCAGATCTTTTTTCAGGTTCTTGGATACGTCAAGGTCAGAGTCTTCAAGATGGAGTGATTTCTCAGACTTGATTATCTCAGCTTCAAGCTCTGCCTTAAGATGCCTTAGTCTTGTTATAGAGTCTTCATTTTCCTGTTTCTTTCCCTCAAGGTTCGATACGACGCTTTCAAGGTCAGCGTCCTGCGATTCAAGCTCTTTGATCTGCGACCCCAGTTCCTTTTCCTGGAATCCTCCTGCGAGCTTTTTCCTGAAGCCGCCGTGCATGGCTCCGCTGAGCTCTGTGAGGTCGCCGTCAAGAGTGGCCATCCTCAACTTTCCGACTCCTATATTTCTTGCGACATTGATATTATCCACAATCACTGTGTTTCCAAACACATATGAGAACACGTTCCTGAACTTCGGATCAAATTTTATCAGGTCAATTGCTCTGCCCTTTACTCCTGGTGAATTCAATGCATGGCTTACCTCAGGCCTGGGCACAGATGCTTTCATCCTGTTCAGAGGGAGGAAGCTTGCAGTTCCCAGCCTGTTCTGTTTCAGGTAATTGATGCATTCAGAAGCTGTTTTATCAGTATCTACAACAATACTCTTTACTTTTGATCCTGCTGCTACTTCAAGGGCTACAGTATATTCACTGCTCACCTCTCCCAGGTTGCTCACAGTGCCGTATATTCCCTTTACTTTGCTCTTTAGCTCAAGTATCCTCTGGATAGCTATGTCTCCTGCAAATCTCTCAGATAAGCTGGCCTGTTTTGCATTCAGCTTCGCAAGCTCTTCTTTTGCTTTTAGCAGCCTTGCCCTTGCATTTGCCAGCTGGGCAGTCACAGCAGAATCTTCATTTAGTCTCTGGTTAAGCTCAAGAGTAGCTTTCTTGAATTCTTCTCTTGTATGCTTAAGCCTAGTTATCTCCTGCTGGTGCTCTTTCTGCACTTCCAGGACCTTTGTTATCTTCTCATCTGCTGTCTGTACCTGATATTCAAGCCTGTCTTTTTCTCTTAATAATTCCTGTTGTTTTTCTCTTAATTCCTGGATTTCAGTTATCTTTATCTCTGCTTCTTTGTCTATAGACTCAATCTCTTTTTCAAGATCAGTAGAATCAGAAAGCTTGTGCTTTTCCTTGAACTTTGATATCTTTTCTTCAATCAGGCTTATCTGGTCCTGCTTGTCGCTTATCTGCTTTTCCATGGTCTTTTTCTCATTGTTCAGCCTGGTGACTTTGTCATCTATGTCCTTGAAGCTCTGCTCGAGCTGTACTTTTCTTTCAGATATCCTTGCCAGCTCATTCTCTATGGAATTTATCCTGCTCCTGTTAGTTCCTATTGATACCCTTAGCTCCTCGATGAGCTTCTGGATCATGACTTGGTCTTTGTCTCCTTTTTCTTCAATCTCTTTATTTATGAGTTCAATCTCCTTTTTCTGGGCTTCCATCTCTTTCCTGAATTCTGCAATCTGGTCCTCTATTTTTGTGATGGCCTCTTTTCTTTTGCAGATGTCCTGCTCAAGCCCTGATTTTTTCTTATCTTTATCAGAAATCCTGATATGCAGAACAGTCGCCTTGTTCCTCCTAATCTTGTCATCCAGCTCTTTGAACTTCATTGCCTGATTACGCTCTTTTTTCAGTTCTCTCAAATAGGCCTGCCTCTCTGCCAGGATGATATCAGATTCTTTGAGCTTATCCTCTACTTTGTTGAGCTCATTTATGGCCTTCTGTTTTTTCTCTTCATATATGGAGATGCCTGCAATCTCTTCAATTATTTTTCTTCTTTCAAGAGGAGACATCTCAACTATCCTGATAATATCTCCCTGCAGGACAATATTGTAGCCATCAGGGTTGATCCTGCCATGGTTCAGCAGCTCCACTATCTGGTTCCTTGTCACAGTCTTGTCATCTATTTTATAGATGCTGTTGCCTGATGACCTGACTGTTCTTGATACCTTAACTTCTTTTGATGTCAGCGGAAAGATATTGTTAGAATTGTCAAAATATATCTCGACCTTTGCCTCTTTTGCAGGATTCTTTGACTTGCCTCCGTTATATATGAGGTTGGCTGACTTTTCAGCCCTCAGTGATTTTGAAGATGCCTTCCCCAGTACAAAGCACAGCGCATCTAATACATTAGATTTTCCGGATCCGTTTGGCCCTAGTATGCAGTTGAAATCATTGCCAAGAGGAATCTCTGTCTTATTAGCAAAACTTTTGAATCCCTGCATCACCAGCTTGTTGATTTTTGTCAAGTTCCTGCCTCAGTGTTACTAAGAACATTAGTTTTACTTAAAGCTTGTGTTTTTATATTTTACTATTGTTGCAGAGAAGAGGCTATTAGCCATACTTAATCACTAATTCATAACTATTAGTTAGTAGTTAAAATAGAAATGCTTAAATAAATTCGTTAGATTCCCTCTATCCTATAATCTTTATTTGAGTGAACAATAATGTCTGATCTGCTGAGAAAATTTTTTGACCAAAAAAATAAAATCCTGCCTGCGGCTGAGGAATTCATTAACGAGCTATATGAAGAAGCATGTTCCAGGTTTTCAAATAAATATGGAGATAGGTTTTTTGATGAGAAAACAGATCAGGGAATTGAAGCCTATGTCCAGGCGCCTATAGAGACTGGAGTCCTTAAGATCAGGCCTTCAGGAAAAGCGGATGAAGATTATTTTGAAATCAGTTATCTGCTCTACACTCAGTTTATCGAAGTTCTGGGTGAAAAGGGTTATTATGAAACAGACTCTGCAAAAGAAATAATCATGGAGTATAGATGTAATAATTCTACAATCCCTGAGCCAGGGACCTATACTGAAGTGAGCATGATGACTAATGAGGGGAACTGGGATGCAAGAACTAATAATCCCCTTTCAATACTCGTAGACAGGCTGGCTCCCGGGATAAATGTCCGGGGAAAAAAGATAGTATAGCTTCTTTTTCCAATCGATTTTTATATTAGTTTTTTTTCTCTATCAAGATGACTGTTTCTCAGGAGATGCAATGGGAGCTTGCTGCAGAAGCTGCGCTTGATTCTATAAAAGACTACGTGTCTGAGAATGCAATTGATACTATTGTGCTGGGCACAGGGAGGACAGTGAAGAAGACACTGGAGCTTCTCCTTGAGGATTCTGAATTAGCAGCTTTGAATATTGTATGCGGAACAGATGGGCTTTTGGAATATGCAAATGAATTGACAGAAGGAACAGGAAGAGTGATAGGAGATAAGGACAGCATCTCAGGGGATTACATCTATATTGATGGCGCTGACCAGATAGATCCTAAAGGAAACCTGCTGAAGGGCGGCATTAAGGTTGTAAAAGATAAAGACGGTAAATTAGTATATATCTGTTTTGGAGATCCTGGATTTGAAGGTGCTACAAGGAAGGAAAAGGATCTGGCTAGAGGAGCAAAATATTTTATGGTGGTGGCAGACAGTTCAAAAGAAGTGCCTTACCTTGGCGCTAACGGTTATAAACTGCCGATAGAATTTGATTATTTTCATAAGGACTGGGTCTTACTATATCTAAATACTTTCTTTAATCTCAAGGCAGATCTGGCTTCGGACCTCAGAAGAGTAACAGAGGGTGAAAAAGCAGGCAGCATATTTTTGACTGAGAATGTTAAAGTTATGTTGGATGTGGATTTTGACGGCAAAAGATATATACAGACTGATTTAGAGCTGCTGGAGAGACTAATGGAAGATACTTACTACATACATTCAGCAGGCCTTTTTGCAGAGACCAAGCCGAATCTTGTCATAATTGCAGACAGCGAAGGCCATGTCAGGAAAAATTATTATCCTGAGCCGAGCAAATAATGTGAATTCTGGCCCGATATAATATAGATTATATATTGCTAAGTTTTATAGGCTGCTGCCCAAATACAAGTTTTTTTAAATATCCGGCAAAACCTTAGATACTTATTGGGGAATATGTGTTACTACAATTAAGTAGTTAAAAAACACAACATTTATATACCAGAGCGATATACTGGTGGATAATAACAAGGAAGGTGAAAAATAATGGGTGACTTTAGAAATATATTACCTGGAATAAACGGGCATAAGCCTTTGCCAGTTGAGGATATTGATAAATTGGTTCAAAAAGCATATGGAGACACACACAGTTTTCTGATTAAAAATGGTGCTTGCCTGGGTCTAGATGAATTTCAATCTTATTTTGAAGTTGATATGACTAAGGGAAGGTTAGGAATTAGCCCACGAATACCAGAAAACGGGGAGCAAGAAGCATTAGAATTATCCTTTTCTAGGTATAACATTCCAGAACTTCAGAAAGCACGATATGGAGAAGTTCCTCTGCTGACTATGATATATGATTTGGTATTAGCGCAACTATATTTAGATTTGGGAATCATGGAGCTTCATTCAGGTGAAGGTGATAAAACTCAATCAGATTTGGGTGAGCTTGGACTTGAGGGGGTAGTTCGTGAACATGTTAGAACTGGAGGGAGATTTGGAAAACCAACATCTTTGGTCGTTACTTCCTATGATTTATGTTATAACAACCAAAAAAAATATCTTTCTTGATAGATTTTATAATTTTTTGTTCTTTACCCCATCTCTTCTTCTATCCTTAACAACTGGTTATACTTTGCAGTCCTCTCGCCTCTGCACGGCGCCCCGGATTTAATCTGCTTTGTTCCCAGCCCTACTACAAGATCAGCGATAAATGAGTCTTCTGTCTCTCCGG
>JAFGSP010000015.1 GCA_016934775.1 Candidatus Woesearchaeota archaeon
ATTTTCATCGTAGGCGATATTGTGGAAGGAGCAGGAATATATCCTGACCAGGAAGAGGATCTGGAGATAAAAAACATCACAAAGCAATACGAAGAGGTTGCAAAATACCTTTCTATGTTCCCTAAGCATATGAAAATATTTTTATGTGCAGGAAACCACGATGCAGTCAGGCTTTCTGAGCCCCAACCTATATTTGACAAAGATTTTGCTGCGCCCCTATATAATCTTAAAAATATTGAATTTGTATCTAATCCCTCTCTGATCAGCATTGAAGTATCAAAAGACAGTTCAGGCATTGATGTCCTTTTATATCACGGATATTCTTTTCCATATTATGCTGATACAGTAGAATCCATCAGGACAACTGGCGGCCTTACAAGGACAGACCTTATAATGAAATATCTCCTAAAAAGGAGGCATCTCGCTCCTACCCATGGGTCCACGCTTTATATGCCAAATTATGATAAAGACCCTCTTTTGATAGGTAAAGTGCCAGATATTTTTGTTACTGGCCATGTTCATAGGACCAAAGTTGAGACGTACAGATCAGTTACTCTATTGAATTGTTCCTGTTGGCTTGGACAGACAAAATACCAGGAAAAAGTCGGGCTTAAGCCAGAACCAGGGCGGGTGATAGCAATCAACCTGCAGACAAGAAAGCCAAAGATAATAAATTTTATGGGTGCATGAGGTGGCCTTCAGACTAAACGCATCAGTCGAGATGGAGCAATACTTTGATGAAATAGATTTGCGCATCAAAAAAGCATATCAGCTCTGCACAAAAGCCAGAGAAAAAGGTTACGATCCTGAGCTGAGGGTGGATATACCCATTGCAAAAGGCATTTCTGAGAGAGTTGAAGGCCTTATCAGTGCTGTGGCTCCGCAGATACTGGGTAGTGGTGTTGCAAAGCGGATAAATCAGCTTGAGAAAGAGTATGGTTCTTTGGATTGGCGGGTCGCATTAAAGATAGCAGAAGAGGTTGCAAAGCAGAAATTCTGTAAATTTTCCTCTCCGCTTAAAGCAATAGAGACAGGGATACGTGTCGGCCTTTCTTATATAACCCTTGGTGTGATTTCTGCGCCGCTTGAAGGATTTATTGAACTCAAGGCCAAGAAAACAAAAGAAGGAAAAGAATATTTTTCTGTGTTTTTTGCAGGCCCGATCAGGGCAGCAGGGGGTACCGCAGAGGCAGTATCGCTTATTATCACAGATTATGTTCGGATAAGGATGGGTTATGAACCGTATGACCCGACAGAAGCAGAGATAAAACGGGCAGTCACAGAGATCCACGATTATCATGAGAGGATTACAAATCTTCAGTATCATCCCTCAGATGAAGAGATAGAATTTCTGGTCAGTCACCTTCCTGTAGAGGTAAACGGAGACCCCACAGAAAAATTGGAAGTCTCTAATTATAAAGATCTTCCTAGGATAGAAACAAACAGGCTTAGGGGTGGGCTATGTCTCGTAATTGCAGAAGGTCTTGCGCAAAAAGCGCCAAAACTTAACAAACAGCTTAAAAAATGGGGAAAGAGTTTTGATCTGGACTGGGCCTGGGTTTCGGACTTTCTTGAAATACAGAAGCGTATCAAAGCAAAAACAAAGAAAAAAGAAGGAGAGGAGCAGCAGATATCACCAAATTATACCTATATCAAAGATCTTGTTGCAGGAAGGCCTATTTTATCGCATCCGATGAAAGAGGGGGGGCTTAGGCTGAGGTATGGCAGATCAAGGTTGACGGGTCTTGCTGCATCGGCTATGCACCCAGCAACACAAGTTATACTCAATGATTATATAGCGACAGGAACGCAACTAAAAGTTGAGAGACCGGGCAAAGCAGCAGCGATTGTTCCATGTGATTCTATTGACGGACCAATAGTCAAGCTCAAAACAGGGCAGGTTTTGATGCTGAACTCAAAGAAAGAAGCCAAGCAATATTTTGCAGACATTGAAAAAATATTGTTCTTAGGAGACATACTTACAAATTATGGTGATTTTTCTGAAAATGGGCATAAGCTTGTCCCTGCAGGATACTGCCAAGAGTGGTGGATTAAAGATTTTGAAAGGGCAGCAGTTGACTTATTCGGAACAATAGATATGGATAAGCTATCTGAATTGACCAATGTAAAAAAAAACCATTTGTCTATGCTGTTTAAAAATCCAATTAAATCTAAGATCACATACAGGCTAGCAAAGACCCTTTCAAATAAGATGGATATTCCACTTCATCCAGATTTCTTGTACTACTGGAAACTTCTCAAAAAAGAAGAACTATTGGCACTTGCATCCTGGCTTAAGCAAGGCAAAATCATTGAAGAAGAAGGAAAAATCAAAAAGATTGTCATGAGTTTTCCGGAGAAGGGAAAGCAATATCTTGAACGTATTGGTCTTGCCCACCTTTTGGTCAATAATGAATTTGTGGTTGTTGAGAATGCAGAAGCAGAAGTATTAGCCGATATTATCATCAAAAATACTGCATTTGATGAGATTACTCAACAAGTATTGGATTCTTGCGCGGATGGCCTTGACCTGCTAGGTGTACTCGTACCTGAAAAGCAAAAAGATAAATGCGGCACATTTATTGGCACAAGGATGGGGCGTCCTGAAAAAGCAAAGATGAGAAAACTTACAGGAAGCCCCCATGGGCTTTTTCCGGTCGGCGAGGAAGGAGGGAGGCTCAGATGCATTCAATCAGCCTTGGAAGCAAGAAAGATAGAAGCGGAGTTTACGGTCTATAAATGCAAGAAGTGCAATAAGGAAACAATTTTTTCTGTCTGTGAAACATGCAGAGAAAAGACACAGATGCTTTTCTTTTGCGAGAAATGCGGAACTCTTGAAAAGCCGTGCGAAAAACATGGCTCGAAATCGTATAAAAAGCAGGCGATCGATATAGGGTATTATTTTAAGAAAATGCTTGAGAAACTCAACACAAAAATATACCCTGACCTAATTAAAGGCGTGAAAGGGACAAGCAACAAGAACCATGTCCCAGAGCATCTCATCAAGGGGATCCTAAGGGCTAAACACGGCATCTATGTAAACAAGGACGGAACTACAAGATATGATATGATTGAGCTGCCAGTGACACATTTCAAGCCCAATGAGCTTACTACATCAATCGAGAAACTTAAGGAGATTGGATACACAAAAGATATTGACGGAAAAGAGCTTACAGACGAGGAACAGGTTCTTGAGATCCTCCCGCAAGATATGATCCTGCCAGACTGTCCTGACTCGCCGGATGAGCTTTGCAGCGATGTATTATTTTCAATTACCAAATTTATAGATGAGCTCCTAGTAAAGCTCTATGGTGTCGAGCCATATTATGGACTAAAAACAAAAGCGGATTTGGCAGGCCAGCTGGTCATTGGGCTTG
>JAFGSP010000197.1 GCA_016934775.1 Candidatus Woesearchaeota archaeon
TGAAAGTTCCGCTAAGCGAGATGGTAATAAAGAGGTTTTCTGATTCTGAGCTTTATATCAAGACAGTGCAGGCTGTCAGAGGGCAGGATGTCTTTATCATACAGTCTCTGGCAAGGCCTGTAAACGAAAGCCTGATGGAACTCCTTATAATGATTGATTCCCTGAAAAGGGCATCTGTCGACAGGATTAATGTGGTAATGCCTTATTATGGATATTCCAGGCAGGACAGGAGAGCGACTGCCGGCGAGCCGATAACTGCGAAGCTTGTCGCTAATCTTCTTACTACAGCAGGCGCAGACAGGGTGATAACAGTTGACCTTCACAGCCCCCAGATAGTAGGGTTTTTTGATATTGATGTTGACCATTTCGAGGCATATCCTTTATTTGCCAACCATTTTAAAGAAAGGAAGATCACTGATGTGGTTGCAGTTGCCTCTGATGCGGGGTTTGTGAAGAAGACAAGAAAATTTGCTAAGCTGCTTGAATGCCCTCTGGCTATAATAGATAAGAGGCGGCCCAAGCATAACCTGGCAGAGGTTACCCATGTCATAGGAGATGTGAAAGACAAGACCTGCATACTGCTGGATGACATGATTGATACTGCAGGGACAATAACAGCAGGCGCAGACGCTTTAATGGACAGGGGCGCTAAAGAGGTCTATATCTGCGCTACTCATGGTGTGCTTAGCGGGAATGCTATTGAAAAACTTGACAAATGCCTTGCAAAAGAGATCATACTTACTGATTCATATCCCCTGCCAGAAGACAGACTTCCAAAAAAGATAAAGATTCTCTCAATAGCAGAAGTTATGTCAGAAGTCATACAGAGGATACATGACCACAAATCATTGAGAGAATTATTTTCCTGGGAGGAATAGATATTTATGGCTGATAAGAAAAAAGAAATAGATGCTGAAAGGAAACAGGAGCTCTACATGCAACTAAGAGAGCTTGATGAGCATATCAAGAACATGAACACCCATCTTGAAAAGATTGATGAGCAGATTGCAGAGCTTAGTTCTTCTAAAGTCATTGTAAGTAAATTTACAGAACTGAAAAAGGGTGATGAGCTTAAAGTCCCTATTGCCTCAGGAGTATACATAACAGCCTCGCTTGAAGACACAAAAAAGCTTCTTGTAAATGTGGGAGCCTCTGTGACAGTGGAGAAGACGCCTGTTGAGGTCCTTACTCTTCTTGATTCCCAGCTTGATGAACTTTCAACCTACAGGGAGACACTTGTGGGCAACATGAAAGAGCTTATCAAGAGGATTGAAGTTATTCAGGAAGAATTTGAATAGTTAGTTTTAAATATAGTTTATCTATCTTTTCTGGGATGGTTGATGAGAATACTAAAGATATATCTGTCCTTCTTGTTGATGATGAACGTAGCCAGAGACTGATGGGAAAGATGACTCTTGAGGACTTAGGATATCAAGTTGATGAAGCCAAAGACACAGAAGAAGCATTAACTTTGCTCTCTGCAAAAAGTTATGATCTTATAATTCTGGATACGGAAATGCCTGGCAGAAGAGGGTATGAATTATGCTGGGACATCAAATCATCTGAGCAATATTCAGGGATTGCAGTTATAGGGACGTCAGCCTCATTCTTAGCTAGGGATAAATGGTTTGAGCCGGAAGATAAAAACTTACACCCAGATGAATTCCTTATGAAGCTGGATCTTAGTGAGAGTTATATTATGGAACATGTTATTGACAAGCTATTGGCTAAGTATCAATAACAACTTATTCTAATATTGTTTTTATTCAATTGGCAAGGCTTTCATTGAAAAGATTTTTAAACAATTTGTCCATCTTATATCTAAAATGTTCGGATTCCTGAAGAAAAAGCTTTCAGAAGCAATAGACAAGTTTACAAAAAAGGCAGAGGAAGAGGCTGAAGTAGTCGAAGAACCGGTTGAGCAGAAAAAAGAGCCTGAAGTCCCTCAATACAAACCTGAAAAAGAAAAGGAAAAACAAGAAGTGCCTAAGAAAGAGAAGAAGAAAGAAGAGCCAGCTAAAAAGCCTGTAAAGGGGAAAAAAGTAACTAAAAAAGAAGAAGAGGTTCTAAAAGAACCAATCAAAGATGTTTCTGATGAAAAACAGGAAAAAACAAAAGATGAATCAGAAGAAGTTGAGGAAGAAGCAGAAGAGCTGGCTGAAGATATTGAAGAAAATCTAGTTGAAGAAGAGAAAGAGCCTGCCGAAGAAGAACCAGAAAAGCCAGACAAAGAACCAGAGAAAAAAGGATTTTTTGCAAAGATTTTCGGGAAAAAAGAAGAACCGAAAAAAGAAGTTTCGGCTGTAGAGAAACCAAAAGAAGAGCCTGTTGTTGAAGAAGAGCCTGTTGAAGAAACAGAAGAACCTGTAAAAGAGGCTGAGCCTGAAGAGAAAAAAGGGTTTCTCGGGAAGATATCAGACACTTTCACAAAAGTCTCTCTGTCAGAGACCAAGTTTGAAGAACTGTTCTGGGACCTTGAAGTCTCATTGCTGGAGAACAATGTCGCTGTAGAGGTCATCGAGAAGATCAAGCAAGACCTTGTTCAGGATCTTGTCGAGAAAAAGATAGCCAGGAATTCTCTTGATACAAAGGTCATTGAGTCTCTCAGGAATTCAATATCTGGGCTGTTTGATGTGGAGCAGATAGACCTGATAAAAGAGGCAAAAAGCAAGAAGCCTTATGTCATGGTCATGATAGGCATAAACGGCACAGGCAAGACAACAACTCTGGCAAAGCTCATCCATTTTTTCAAGAAGAATAAGCTTGATACAGTTGTTGCGGCCAGCGACACATTCAGGGCAGCTGCAATCCATCAGTTGGAAGAGCATACAAATAAGCTTGGCGTGAAACTGATAAAGCACGACTATGATGCAGACCCGGCAGCAGTGGCATATGATGCAGTCGAGCATGCAAAAGCAAAAGATAAAGATATTGTGATGATAGACACAGCAGGCAGGCTGCACAGCAACAAGAACCTGATGCAGGAGCTTGAGAAAGTGATAAGGGTAGTCAAGCCTGACTTGAAGATTTTTGTGGGAGAGAGCATAGCAGGCAATGATATGGTGGAGCAGGTCAAGCTCTTCAATGAGAGTGTCGGCATAGATGCGATTGTGCTGTCAAAGGCAGATATCGACGAGAAAGGCGGGGCAGCAATCTCAGTTTCTTACATTACTGGAAAGCCGATATTGTTCCTGGGCACAGGCCAGGGATATGATGACCTTGTGAAGTTTGACAAGAAAAAGCTTCTTGAGCAGATCGGGCTTGGTTAATATCGTTTTTGTTTCAGGCCATAGTTTTCTAGTTTGTGTTCAGGGACTATCCTGTATCTGTCGGAAATAGCATACAGTTCTTCCTTCAAAGGAGGATTAAGCCACGTATCAATATGCGTAAGCCTGCTTGGACTGCCGAAGTTACCCACAGAAATCTTGACACCTATTCTCACGGCATCTATCACTTCAGCAGAATATTCTAAGCTTTCAACAGGGTTATCTCTAAGGCTGCCCAGCCTCTCTATTTCTACGCTTATCTTTTGAAGAAAATCATTTTTCCACTGCTTTTCATCCCAGTAGACAACTTCTCTTCTTTCTTCAGGAGACATGTAAGATCCTGCCATAGCTTGTCCTTCCATCATTTCCTTGACTTTTTTCTCCATATATCCTAAATCATTAATGAGTCGTCTTTGTTCTTCAATAGCATTTGTCAATCTCGTATTCAGATATGAACCAAGATCGTTAGGAACATGTTCATATAAATATTCAACAATAAAGTTTGCAGCATCATGGTCATGCCATGAGATTGCAAAAGGAAGAGTCCTGCCAGAAGGCAGATCATACTGTTGGCTGGCTATATAATGAACAAGCGCCATCTCCATCGGGGAAAGCCCTGCAAAGATTGACTCATCAATCTGTTCAGTGGGGAAATCCAGGCCGTCTTTAATTGCGGCTCTCTTATATCTTGCAAAAATCCTTGATGTGAATTCAACACCAAATTCAATTTTTTCAGTTGGGATCCCTGCGTTTCCTGACACTAGTGTTTCAGCTTCCAGTATCCTGCTGAACAAATCTTCATTCACACCAATCCTGTCAGCTTTTGGCATAGAGGGATATAAAAAAGAGTTATATTTAAACTATTGTTTTCATAATTCGCAGATCGGACTGTGATCCTACCCCATCAAAAACACAATAAGGTCGCTGAAGATAAGGAACCAGATAAGGTTATTGAGGACATTCCCCACTCCGTCTGCAATTGATATGAGCAAAGGCTTCATAGTTGTCTGGAACATTGCTGAAAGCACAAACTGTATTATGCTTGTCAGATAGCCCATTGTCTGGAGTGACATTGATCCTGGCGCTATATATACGAAGAGGAAGGAGAGCCAGCTTATTGAGATGAATATGTAAGAAAGCCAGTTAGCTGTATGTCCTGTCAAAGTCTTCGGGATCAGGTATGCAACCAAATAAAATAACATCATGTACTGGAATCCGTAATATCTTGTTATGACCACGCCAAGAAAAAACAAAGGAGAGACATCTATAGGTATATGCCAAAGCTTTGAATAATAAACGATTATTGCTGTCATTGCAGTAAAGACAACATAAAGGGAAATCATTTTTTTGAAAAAGAATAATACACACGCAAGAATAATTACTAGGGCATACCTGATTTTCTTATTAGAAAAAATAACAAAAAAATTCACTTTCTCCTTTTTCTGCTTTCTTTTTATTGTCATTTCCGGAATATGAGCCAGTTGAGTATGAATAATGCTGTTATGGCCAGAAATAGAAGAGCAGAAAACCAAGGATTCCACAGAAGATGCCTATAGTTTTCATTGATCCTGTTCATGCTTCTGATAATGTCGGTCTGGGAAAGTATTCCTAATAGCCTGTTTTCAGAGTCCACTACAACAAGCTTTCTCACTTTTTTGGATTTCATTGCGCTGCTTGCCTTCAGGATTGAAGACTCAGGGTTAATGGTGACTAGGTGCTTGCTCATAATATCTAAAAGCTTTGTCTTGTTCTTATCCTTATTCATGAAAAGAAGCTTAGAGATTATGTCCCGTTCAGTCACAATGCCTATAGGATTGTTTTTATCGCACACAAGGATTGTGCTTATCTTTTTTTTCGCCATAATGTTAACTGCGGCATCAGCAGTGCATTCCTTGGCCAGTGAAAAGACTTTTGTTGTCATTATGTCCTTTACCAGAATACTCTTCCTGATTTCAGAGATGTTTGATTTTATATGTTTCATATTATATGATACACATATCTTTTATAAATAGTTTTTTATGTTATATCAGTGCTGTAGTTCTGAATCTTTTTGAATCTTGAAACCAAGCTCGCCAGAGTTGTACAGCAGGGCTCCCTATATTGGTACTTTAGTATCAATTATAGGGAGTACTCAAAGAAATTGCTTACACCTTTTTCAAATATAAATATTTACTTAAGAACTTTATTTTACATTTTGACAAATTATAAATACTAATATGGTTAATCAATAAGCATGAAAAAAAGAGGAACATCCCAGATAGACTGGATAATGAGCATGGCTTTGTTTCTCTTATATGTTGCATGGTTCTTTTTCTTCATCAGCCCCAGCATAGATCTCGGGTCTAACAAAGATTCGATGGGTCTTCTGCTAAAGAGCAATTTCTATGATGAGTTCAAGACAGAGCTGAGGAGATTCCCCTTATTTATAGAGTCAGAGAACCTGACCAGAAGAAAGCCGGTCTTTGTGAACTACACAATTAATTGGACAGATATCAAATTTGAGTCAGGAGACTCTTTTTTTATATGGGGGAATAAGCTAGTGTTTCTTGCAAACCTTTCCCCGGAAACAGAGACTTACTGGATATTGGAAGGAGGCAATTATGTTTCTGAATATATGTATGAAGGGATTAATATTGAGCCGGACTGGGTATCAACAGAGAACCTCAGTGTTGAGTACAAAGACTCACTGCCGAAAAAGGCTGTATACAAAGGCAATACACGATGGGAGGATGCTGACTACTACCTGAATGATGTTGATTTTGATGCGGTCGCAACATCATATGATGATTCAGGCATAGCAGGGATCTATACTGCAGGGACCGAGAATATCAATCATACCAGCATGGTTTTTGCAGGCAATCAGGAAATCTATAATTTTATCACACCTGAATCACCTGATTCAAGTTTTATCTTTGGGATAGATATGGAATTAGAAGACTATAATCATTATTATTCAGACAACAACAACTACGGCACCATGGAATATACCGGAGAGGTTCAGGAGTTGGGCTATACATATGATTATATCACTCTTTATTCCGGCACAGAAGGGCTTTCCATGTATTTTGATGAGGATGTTGATTTTAACCTGAGTTTCTATAATAAGACCCTTTTCCTGAAGATAAGGGTTCCTGTCAGTGATGAATATAGATACAGGATGGTTTTCCATGACGGCAATTATACGTCTGTCTCAAGAGAAGAATACAGTGCAAGGTTTGGTGTTATCGATACAATCGAAGGAATCTATCTTGAGAATATCACAACAAATTACACTTATCTTAAAGAAAAATGGAATTTTCTTTCCAGCAAGGAATTTAGTATAAGGGTCTATGAGAATACATCTGCTTATTCCTATCTTCAGGAGAGCCCGCTCTACGAGATAGGACTGACACCTGGCAGGAGGAATGTGCTTGCATTAAGGCAGGATCTTTATGCTCTAGATACAGGCGGCACATTAACCCCTATAAATGTGAACTACAGGATATGGTGACTATGCAAAAAAAAGCTTTCATGAAGACCGTGGAAATATTGATGGCGATAGTGATAACCACAATATTTCTCCTTGTGATAATCCCGAAGCAGTCTACATTGAGCCGACAGGCTAGCGAGGCATATCTTGTCAATCTCATGGATGATGAAAATTTCAGGGTTTTTGTGACAGGGAATACAGCCTGCTTTAATTCAACATCCGGCCAGCAGATCAACGCCATGATTGCAAGATACCTGCCAAACCAATATGATTACATTGTGTGCTCAGGCGCAAGAGTCACAGAACTGCCTGAAAGAAATGTATTTGTTGATACTCTGCTTATAGCAGGAAATATCACTTCGATCCAGCCTAAAGTAGTGAGGCTGTATTACTGGGCTAATTAAAAAAATTTATAAAGTCGCCGGACAAGAGAAATTATATGGTGCCTGTTGAGAATATTCAGCTGCTATACAAGTTCTTTTTATCTATTGCATTGGGCGCCCTGATAGGCATCGAAAGGGAGAAGAGCCAACAGGGCCATAAAGGAACTGATTTTGCAGGTGTAAGGACCTTTATGATGATAACTTTTTTCGGCACGCTTTCAGCGTATATGTCTTCATTGTATTTTGACTGGCTCCTTCCGGTCATACTTGTATGCTTTTCAGTCATGATAATGGCAGGCTATATCCTGAGTTCATGGATGAACAAGGAAGTCGGCATGACGACGGAGCTCTCAGCTATCGTATCTTATGTTATCGGAATTACAATTTTCACAGCTACCCAGGAGATACCTATATTGCTGACTATTGTCGTAACGCTGATACTTAGCTTCAAGACGCCATTGCACCAGTTTGTGCATAACCTGAAGTCAAATGAGTTTTTTGATACAATAAAATTCCTGCTTATTGCATTTGTGATTCTTCCTCTTCTTAAGCCGATTGACAGTTTCGGGCCTTTTGATTCAATAAACTTATATGAGATATGGCTGATGGTGGTGTTTGTCTCCGGACTGAGCTACATAGGCTATGTGTTGATAAAATTATTTGGGTCAGGCAGGGGCACAATACTTACAGGGTTTCTTGGAGGCATACTCTCGAGTACAGCAGTTGTATCAAGCCTCGCTAATAAAACCCAGGAAGAACACGGGGATATTGTCCCTTATGTTGCGGCGGCAGCGATTGCCAGCTCAACAATGTTTATAAGGATACTTATCGAAGTTTCAATACTGAACCTGGGAATGATAGAAAAGCTTGCTTTTCCGATGATACTTCTTGCGCTCGCAGGCTATTTCAGCATATCTGTGTTATGGAGAAAAAAACACCCTGGAGATGCGCATCTTGAATTTAAATCGCCTTTGATGCTGAAGCCGGCGCTGAAATTCGGTTTTTTTTACGGACTCATCCTTATTATATCCAATATTTCCAATGTCTATTTTGGAAATCGGGGTGTGTTGATTGCAGCCCTAATATCGGGAATTGCAGATGTTGATGCGATAACAATATTTGTGGCAAGGCACTCAGAGCTCAGTGCGGGAGTGGGAATAACCGCAATCATCCTTGCATCAACTGTTAATACATTTGTTAAATTATTCATAGCAAAATTTTTTGGCAAGAAAGAATTCGGGGATCATCTGATGAAGCTGTTGGTCCCCATTATAGTCTTGGGACTTATTTTGACCATATTATTATGAGATTATATTGGAGGTAGACCGGCATGGACAAAAACATAGATAGGACAAGATATGTATGCAGCAACTGCAAGTATGAATTCACAAGGAAATCATCTGCTGAAGTCAGCAGGTGCCCATACTGCGCAAAGCAGAACTCAGTCAGGGTAAAGAGCAATAATTATGCTTCTGAAGTGCTTGATGAAGTTAGCAGGTTATAATCTTAAATTATTTATATTACATAGTTTTTATATTGCGCAGGGGGTTACTATAACGAAAACCAGTTCTGGGAAAATACAGGAGAAGAACAGGCAGGTTCAGAAAATATTCAAAA
>JAFGSP010000198.1 GCA_016934775.1 Candidatus Woesearchaeota archaeon
AGGCTTGATGAGCTTGAGAGATACATAAGACAGAACCTCAAGGGATTTACAGACGAAGAGATAAAAAAAAGGCTGAGATTATCAAAATGGACAGAAGATGATATCAATCTTGTACTAGGAAAAGTAGCAGAAGTAAGCGACATTGACAGCCTGAAATCCTTTATGATCTGCGAGCTTGTAAGGGGAAAGGACCAAGATGCGATTGAATCTATGCTCTTTGCTGCAGGATGGCCAAAAAATATTGTCAAAAGAGAGCTTTTGAAGCTGAGGACGACTGTCAAGACTGACCAAGAAGAAGTAGAGAGAGCAATCTTAGGCCTGTTCAAGGCGGGTCTTACTGACAAAGAAGTAAGAGAGAAACTATTATCAAACGGATATAATAAAGATATTGTTGACATCCTTTTATTCAATAAGTTCGGACATGAAAAAAACCTCGAAAAGCTTTCCAATTTCGTCAACCTGCGGCTTGTGTCAGGAGACTCTATCGATCAAGTCAAAAAAATGCTGATCAATGCGCAATGGGGAATCGATATAATCGACGAGATTGTCCATGATGATTTCATGAGAAATGACATGAAATACCTGCTTGCGCTGGATAGTTACATCAAAAGGGCATTTGATAAAGGCTATACAAAAAAGATCATAACAAATGACCTTTTGGTAAAAAAATGGGCTGATGAATACATCGACCTCGTGATGCTCGAAGTGCATATTGTTGATGATAAGATCGACAAGGTCAAGAAATACCTCAACCTGAGGATTGGAAAAGGGGATAGCAAAGAAAAGATTGTAGAGCTCTTAGTAAAGGTCGGATGGGGAAGAAAGATAGTGAATGATGTCTTTGACAATAAGAGGATCTGACCCCAACCTTTTTAAAATTATCAAGACTGCAATCAATAAGAATATCATCCCTGCAAAGTTGCTTCTTTTTTTTCTGCTGATTTTTTTTTATTGGGTGCAATGTGCCTGGTGATGAAAAATATACTGATGCACAAACCACAGCGGATAATCCTTTGGATTGCTCAAGTGATGCGATGATGCTGTTTACAACTAGAGAACTTTATGATTTTTTAAACAACATAAAGATGGCTTATGATGATAAAGGAAGCAAAGAAGGTATGATATTCAATTACATGAGGGTCCTGAAAAAGTATTCAGATATAATTCTTGTATTAAAGATATATGATGGAAAAGAGAAATTGACTGAAAGCGCTTCAAAAGACTGGATTTATGAAGGTATATCAAGCTACAAAGTGCGATGAGGAGATTATCCACTCTACGGCTTGATTATAGGCGGGCATGAGGATATCCCCATGATAAGCATAAAGGAATTTTCTAATGTTCTTTTTGGAAAAAAAGAGCTCCCAGCATGGGTTGATGAAGAAAAACAAGAGTTATTTACAGATGAACCATATTTTGATCTGGATTCCCAAAAGCTAAACAAGGATGATACTTACCTGACTACGGAAAAAGCGTATGCAGACATCATCTACGCTAGGATACCTCGGGGGCTTGAAGACAATGAGATACCCATCATCGAATATCTCTATAATTCTATCCAGACCCATAAGCAAGGCGGGATTTCCCTTGATGGAAATGAGGATATCTTTCTGACAAATATTCGGGATGAAAATGATATTGTGATTAATGCATATTCAAATGGAGACAAAGCATTCATCCAAGATAGATATAGCGCTGAATGCTCCACTCTTTTATGCACCCAAGACGCAGACAAAAAAAACTGCTGTATCACAAAAGAGATCCAAAAATATGTATTTGAAAGGAATTCAAGATGGGTATTTTTTTTCACTCATGGGAGCACGACAGAGGGAAATGATGCAAGACAGGCTTACATCCTAGAGATACCAGGAAGAGACAGCATCTACCTTTATTGTCAGGATCTGCTTGCAAAGGATTTTAATGGATCAATCGTTTTTACCAGCTCATGCTATGGCGCAAACATCAACCAATTCAAAGCAGAGGATTCAAATGTCATGGCAGCAATAGAAAGAGGTGCAATATTTTTTATGGGGCAGACAAACAGTGGGTTTTTTGGGACCAACCGCGCGGATATAATATTAGGGCGACTATCTGAATATTTCGGAAATGATAATATTGGAGAAACACCTATATCAGGACCATGCTTGATGCCTTTTTCGCCTGTCTGCATTTTCAGCGAAATAATAAAAGAGATGCAAGAAGGAAATACATTAGGCAAAGCAGTCTTTTTAGGAAGAAAAAATTATATCATGACCTATAAAGGAAGGACATTAAATGAGGCGTGGGTGTGGAACAATTTTTATAAGAACCAGGCCTATTATGACCCTTCATTAATGATAAAAAAGAGCCAGCAACCCTCTTCTCAAAATATAGGAGTGTCTATTTCATCTGAATTAGGATAAAAAAGGATAAAAATAGAAAAATTAAAAAAAGTACCTGCCTTTTTTCCCTGCAGGACTTTATAATCTGATTACTTTTTCTCTTTCAAAGGGATGATCTTTTCTCCTGTCATCTCAGAGATGATAGTATTTACATTCTTGCTGTCGATGATCAGTTTCGAGTTCTTTGAAAAGGTCTCCTTCATCGTCTCAAGGGTCTTGTATTGCTTTGCATTCCCCTTGAAGTATTTCTCTGCTGACTGGTTGACCTGCCTTATAGCTTCTGCCTCTGCAATTGCCTTGACCCTGATTGCCTCTGCTTCACCTTCAGCTGCAAGGATCTTTCCCTGCTTTATTCCTTCAGCCCTCTTGATCTCTGCACGCCTGTTTCCGTCAGCCTCTGTCTCGATTGCTGTAGCAAAGTCTTTTGCAGCGATCTTTTTCTGCTCTGCTTTCACCACTTCGTTCATCGCCATCTGCACATCTTTAGGCGTCTCGATCTTTTGTATCTCTACTCTCAGCACATCCACACCATAGCTGTTTGTCTCAGTATCAAGTATCTGCTCTATCTTGGTGTTAATTATGTCCCTGTTCTCATTTGCTTCTGAAAAGGTCATCTGGCCTATTACTGCCCTTAATGTGGTGCTAGCAAGGGATGCCAGCTGTGACCTGTGGTCCTCAACATTATATATCGCACTCTTTACATCAAGGATCTTGTAATACACAATTCCATCGACAATGCAGTTGAGCTTGTCTTTTGTTATTGCGATCTGCTCATTTATATCGACCATCCGTTCAGTTATGTTGATTTTTACCATGCGCTCTACAAAAGGAAATATCCAGTTGAAGCCTGGCTGAGCGACAGCCTTGAATTTACCAAGCCGCTCTATTACTCCCCGTTCTGTAGGCCTGACTATCTTCACTCCGGAAAACCATAATAAAACCAATCCAATTGCAGCGATAACCCAAAATCCTATTGCCATTTTATTTCATCCTCCTCAAGTTCTTTGTATTTGTTATTGCACCCTATCCAGCATCTATCAATTAATTATATTATCAAGCGAATACAGCATCTCCTGGTCAGAAGATAACATCACTTGAGGCATCTTGCCATCCCATTTATTTATGAACTCAATCCTTATGATCTCATCTGAAATCTGTTTCCTTTTCATCTCATATGCTTTTGCCTCTGCTTCTGCCCTCTTTAATGTTGCTTCTGCTTCTGCTTTTGCCTCAATTACCCATTTTTGTGTATCATATTCTACCTGGTCAAGCTCATATTTGGATTGAAGGGCCCTTTGCTGGGCAACCACTTTTTCTTCGATTGCCTTATTGAATTCAACACCGAAATCAAGGTCAGTGATTGCAAGGTCTGTCACGACAAGTCCGTATGTCTCTAACCTATTACTTATCAATTGTTCAATCTTGTTTTTTACTTCTTCCCTTTTTGTTATCAATTCTTCTGCATTATACTGGGCCATCACGACCTTTACTGATTCCTTGACAGCTGGCTCAATTATCCTGATCTGGTATTCAAGGCCAAGCTCCCT
>JAFGSP010000199.1 GCA_016934775.1 Candidatus Woesearchaeota archaeon
ATGGGAAAAGGGATTAGGAAGAGTACTGAATAAATGCAAGGAAATGGAAGCTCTTGGATATCAGTACATGGATGCAGAGGGCTGGCTCAGGCTTTTAAATTTCGGCAGATACTCAGAAGCAACCCCGCCCACAGACGAAGAGGTATTTGTAGAGGCGGTCAAATACTTTGCTGGCCTGAAGGATGACAGCAAGATACCAGAAACAATTTACGCGGCTCATTTTGGCGATGATCCTGCTGACTGCATTCCCGCTTCTAACTCTAATGCCAGAGAATTTTATTCAAATAAGGAAATAAACGATTTACATACGAGCCTTGAGGAACGAACCAAAGGGCTTAAAGTAAAGGAAGATTACAGAAGCGACCTTAATAAACTAAAGCAGATATCAGCGGACAAATATGCTTATGCCAGGGCAGAGTTGCTTAACACGCTTGAGCTCTACAAGCCTAACAAAGATTATGCGTAATTGTCCTCATTTCGCAGGATTTATGCTGGTTTTCTTTTTGTTCTTTATAGCTAAATATCAATGTGTTATAATATCAAATTAGCATAAATGCATGAGAAAGAGGTGATATCATGGAACCTAAAGAAGAACAGGATCTTGAGAAACTTCTCAGCAAGGATTACATTGAGCGGAAAGGCGGAAGAAAGATTATAATCGGCAAAGACGGTCAAGCCAAGGTGCTTAGTGAATGGCAGAAAGTTACAGGGATTGATGCCTCAGGCGTGATAACTGAAGCGGATATTGAGAAGAAAGGTTCTTACGAGTGTTCTCATCCAGTCATAGTGGACAAGACAATAAACATAGGCGGCCAGTGTGTCATATGCGGGAAATTTTACTGCAACGGAAAAGAAAACGGGCAGTCTACCTGCTCAAGGCGTTGCATCTATTGCCACAGATACTTTTGCAAGACTCACGTGAGAGGTGAACCTGGAGACGATGCCTACTGCTCAATCAGATGCAGGATACTACGAAGACTCCGGCGTGGCTTGTCCTTGCGATCAATTACGCCTTTGTTCTTAATCCTAGCAGTTTTAATCATTTTTGTCATATTATTTAACCTGGTACGCTGATATGGAGAAGGAAAAAGGACCAAATAAAAATCCAAAACAAGAAATTATCGAGCTTATCAAGTTCGTTTCAAAAAACAAGCTCGATAAGGATCCGAGAATAAAGGCACTCATAAGAAGCCTTGCCGCCAATCCCTCCAATGCAGAGAGAAAAGAGCAGCTTTTAAGACTGCTTCAGCCTTATATTGTCAAAGATGCACTTTCTCCTGACCCGTTTTCTCCAGGTCCTGAAGCTAGCGAAGTTGACGGTGAAGTAAGGCTTGGACTCAGCCATCCTGACTCAAGAATTTTTGGTTTGAATCTGGTAGAGCTAATGCAGGGCACTCTTATTGTAGGAAGGCCGGGCGCAGGCAAAACTACCTTGACATATAACCTTATTGAAAAAGCGAATGAGCTTGGAATACATAGCCTTGTTCTCGACATCAAAAAAGATTACAGACACCTCGTAAGAAAACTACCTAATACACTTGTTTTCAGGGCTGACAGCGAGGACTTTAAATGGAATCCATTAGAACAGCCAGAGGAAGTAGACAGGGTGAGCCACATAACCAATTTCGCTGACATTACCGCTGAAGCCCATGCAATATATCATGGCACAAATAGCTACATAGTTGAACATTTAAACTGGATTTTTACCAAAAATCCGCATCCAACACTTTTTGACCTCTATAATGTGATAAGGCATGACAAGCCCCCGCTTAATTCAAGAACCGCAAGGTATAAGGAGTCAGCAGAAAACAGGCTCGCATCCATACTCGTTAAGGTGGGTAACGCAATCAAATACAAGAAGGGCTACAGAATCGAAAAACTCATCGATGATTATAACATTGTCATAGAACTTGACAATCTTGGAAACCAGGGCTGCATATATCTTTCATCCCTTATTCTCTCCCATGTTTTCCAGTACAGGATAGCCAATAACCTGCGTGGAATTAAACAGAAACCAGCTCTTGTGATAATAGATGAAGCAAACGAGATATTTGACAAGGGCCTTGAAAAAAAGATTAGCGGCGGATTGACTTTAATTTCAATGGCAAGAAAAGCAAGGGAGTTTCAGCTTGGTATTGTTGCTTCATGCCAGGTTCCCGATGCAATCTCTGACACTGTCAAGAACGTCTACACCCGAGTGCTTTTGAATCTACCTGAAGGTGCGAATTTAAAAAATATGGCAGTTTCCATGGGCCTTGTAAAAGAGCAGCAGGAAGCTAATTTTGATCTTCAGGAAGGCAGAGCAGTGGTTAGGCTTGCAGGAAGATATACCAAGCCTTTCCTGGTTCAGGTATCGCCGTATGAGATCAAAAAGGACGTAAGCAACAAAGAAGTTAGAGAACATATGGAAAAATATATCTCAAAGCTGGGTGTTGTGGAAGAGCCAGAGGCTGAAGTAGCAAAAGATACAGCCAACAAAGAACAGGCACTTGAAATTGAGGAAAAAACTTTTCTACTTGATGTTTATAATAGGCCATTCTTAAATCAGAAAGAAAGGCGTGATGCACTTAATATTACCTCAGCAAGTAAAGGAACAGATTTGGTGAAAGAACTGGACAAAAAGAAACTAATCAAAATAATTGAGATTAATGTCGGCGGGAGAGGCCAGAATCCCAAGCTTCTTGCTTTTGAAGATGAAGGTTTTGAGGCAATAGAAATGCCAAGAAAAAACAAAATACACAAGAGCAATTTTGAGCATTCTTTCTGGCAAGACAGGATAAGCAAACATTTCAGCAAAGAGTACAAGACATATACAGAAAAAAATATCAGAGGCAAACACATTGATGTAGCCGTTGAAACAGAAAAAGGAATCATAGCTATAGAAGTAGCCATGACTCCGGTTTATGAAAAAAATAACATAATCAAGGATTTAGAAGCAGGCTGTGAAAAAGTCATAATAGGGTGCAGAGATAACAATGTTCTTGAGGAAGTTAACAAAATCATAGAAAATCTTGAAGATAGAGAAGCCACTAGGACCAGAGCCTATCTTTTGCCTGAAATACTAAATATTGGTTTAAGCCATGTATGAAACCTTTACTGTAACAATAATCAAAATACTAGCATGTCTTGTGATTGCTGTAATTGCTGTTGTTTTTCTTATCTTGTGTTGGCAGACAGGCACAAAATGGGGACTTAAAACGAGGAAAGACCTTGGCATGGATGATGAGCCTGAAGACAAAAACAGGAAACCTGAAAAAGACAGAAAATTAGACGATTATCATGTCTGATGCAACTCTAAATAAGGAAACTAAAACTTATTACGAGATTCTCAAAGTAGACGAGGATGCAAGCCTAGAAGAGATAAAGAAAGCATACCGTAGACTTGCTTTTCAATGCCATCCTGACAAGGTGCCGGACAATAAGAAGAAATGGGCTCATAACGCATTTATAAGAGTCGGCACTGCATATGAAGTTCTCTCTGATCCTGAAAAACGTAGAGATTATGATGAATCGCTGATAGATAGAACAAGGGAATTTGAAGAGCCGGTTTATACCGAAGAGGACCTTAAGAACGTTTTTGAGGAATTATGGAAACAGAAAGGTTTTGAAGAAGACTTTGATACTAGCTTTGAGAAAATATTTGATAAGGATTTTAACAGTTTTATAAAGGGAGCCAGAGAGGGCGCTAGAAGAGAAAAGTATTTTGAGGATAAACTGGGATTTTTTATTAATCCTATTTTGAAACGAAGCAAACAATTATGGAAAAAAACGCAGTCATTTCTTGCTTCTAACTTGCCGGCATATTCAACATCAAGCAAGGTAAAATCATGTATTGACAACGCCATTCTTATAGGTCTTGCTGTTTTCTGTGCAAGGATGCTTATGGCTTTTTTTGTGCCGCCGCTCAGAATTTATTATACAGGCAATTTCTGGTCGTTTTTCTGGGGCGGAAAGTTTCTTTATCTGCTTGGAATGCTCATAGGATTTGCCATAGGAGCAAGTACTAGATATATAGAATCTGAAAAGAACTCAAAAAGCCTGTATATAGGTGCTGGCTCAGGCTTGCTCATTGCTGTAGTGATGGTGTTTCTTACCAGAATAATTGACATTTTTGTTGGCAACGCGCTTTTCAGGCCGGTTTCTCCTATTTTTGGCTGGACAGCTCTAGGTTTGGCAGGGGGTGCTTTGTACGGCAGCACTAGGACAGAAAAACCAGTGAAAAGCAGCAAAAAAAGCAGAAACAAAAAAGATAGTATTTTGATCCCAGGGCTTATCACAGCAGGTATTGTTTTGTTTCAGCTATTGATTAGATAGAGAGCCGAAGAAATCAACAGGCATTAATGGCTAAGAAAAAACATCATTATATCCCAGTATTTTATCTCAAAGGTTTCACAGACACAACAAATGGATCTTGTCTATGGGTTTATGATAAGCAAGGTGAGGAAATCTTTGCTAGTACGCCAGAAGGGATAGCCTATGAGAATGATTATTTTTCTTTTATCAATGAAAGCGGCAGTAAAGATTCTGATAGTTTCGAGAACTGGATAGCAGAAGTTGAGGGTGCTACTTCAAGGATTATAAGCAAGATACTTTCAGGGGAGTCATTAACAAAAGAAGAAAAAGCATTTTTTGCTATTTTTGTTGCAATGATGTTACTTAGAACGCCGAATAGCAGGAGAAACATAGAAGACATGTATGCACAGATGCGAAAACATCAATGGATTCATTTAGCGTCTAACAAAGAAGCCTTTGAATCCATGATGGAAAGATACAAAAAGAACACAGGTGAAAATATTCCTGTAGACATCGAAGAACTACGGAAAAGCGCTATGAATTTTGATGAGCACTTTACAATAACTGCAGAAACACTAGCAAGTCTTCAAATGATAATACCTCTAATGCAAGATTTAGCACGCGTGTTTTTGAATATGAAATGGGCTTTTCTTAAAGCGACAGATGATAATAAATTTCTAACAGGAGATAATCCTCTGTCCTATGGCAACCCAACGAAGAGTAAGGAGTCAATCTATCCTTCTGGACTAGGGCATAGAAATATTCAAGTTACCTTGCCATTATCGAAAGAAATAGCTGCTTTTGGGTCATGGCAGCTTAAACAAGATTGCAAATATGTAAAGGTCAGCAACCAGGATGTCAAGGGGATTAATAGAAACACAGTAATAGCAACTTATCGTTTTGTTTTTGCCTCAGAAAAATCAGAAACACTAAAGAAATTTGTAAAGAAATACCAAAATACCGCACCCAAGATAAAAGTCTCTTAAGCAAAAGATTACCCTTCCCATTATTTTTCCCTTGACTTGTTTTGTTGTATCAGATATACTAATGTTACAGAATACAAACAAGAGAGGTGCATTATGAGAGAGATGTCTAAAGAGATTCTGAGGATTTATAAGAACATGGGCATAAAGAGTGGCGAAAAGATTCTTTCGAAGGTATTTTATTCTAAAGCAGGCAAGGATAAAGAAACAGATGTTTTTTGCGCCATAGACGAATTGATAGGAAAACACTATCTTAGGCAGATAAAACGCCGTTTGTATCTGACTGAGAAAGGTTATAGCTACATTCACCGCAAGCGAAAGGCTTCTTAAAAAAGAGGTTAACAATGACCGGTATTAATATCACCAACGAAACCTTGCGACAAATTCAAGATGCACAAAAGCAATTCAAGCAACTATTTGACTCTATTCCAAAATACAAAATTGATGAAGTTTTTTTAGCGCAAAATATAGTGTCAAGGATCCCTCCTGATTATTTCAAGCAAGTAGCAGAAGCTCAAAGACAAATACAAGCTATGCTTAAACAAATTGACCTGTCCCACCTATGTGACGCA
>JAFGSP010000200.1 GCA_016934775.1 Candidatus Woesearchaeota archaeon
CTCTTAATTTTTCGATAAGATACTGCCATGATGGAAGCACAGGAACAGCAGCCTGTGATGGAGATGATGCTGAAGGCAATATTCAGGGCTCTCAGGATGTTGAAATATTCAACTACTCGAGTAGTGCCTGGCAGGATATAGGAGACCTAAGAACTAATGACAATGGATTTGAGGTATTTGACTCATTTTACCTTAATGGAAACCTTTCAGATTATGTAAGCAGCAGCGCCACAATAAGCCTAAGATATGAAATAAACTACTACAATGAGGGCAATGCAGACTCCTATCTTGTGATAGACTCTGCAATAATGAATATGACTGCAAGCACCCAATTGGAATACCCAACAGTAGTTGCAAAGTATGATGCAGATTCCAAGCCCGCAATAGTTTACTGGAATTACGGAGCTGGCAAGGTGTTCTATTTTGGGGACTTCCAGGTAGAGCCCAGCAAGCAGAATGCATACTCTGAAATGCTTGCAGACCTCATAGAAAGAGCCTATTTCGTAACTGTAACCCCTGCAAAAGGCGAGATATCATGCAGTTACACTGGAGAGCTTTTCACAATAGGGCAATTCTCAAGGAATATTGAAATAAAAAATCTGGACAACAAAGTCCACATAACCCAAAAATGAAAAAAGCGCAGATAAGCAGCATGGACTTTTTGACAGCAGTTTTTATATTCTGCTTAGTGGTAGCTTATGCTATGTCTGTAATAAATGATTCCTCTATAAAATCATTCACAGAAACAGATTATAAGTATATGACAGTCAGTGCTATAGAAATAACGGATTTTCTGATAAAAAGCCCAGGCATCCCCTCCTCTTGGAATTCAAGCAATGTGATATTTGCAGGACTGGCATCAAAGGACAGGGTAATTTCCTCTTCAAAAGTAACAGAATTCTGCAATCTAACACAAAATCAGACTCGTGCAATGTTAAGAATCCCTTACTATGTTCATTTTTCAATAATTGGAAACAACACAATAGAATGCGGGCTTATTCCTTCTGGAAAGAAGGCTGTTAGTATAAGGAGGAATGTTTTTTTTGAGGATAAAAATGCTGTGCTTAAACTTACGCTTTGGGAATAGGGGCTTTGTGTTAAGCCTTGATGCAATGATATGTGCAATTCTTCTATTTGGAGTGATAAGCATGCTTGCAGCAAACAATCAAGACAAAGAGGCATATGAAGATATATACCTCTCAAAAAAGGGAAGCGACATAGTGGTATTAATGGATTATAATGGAAAATTAGACACTATGAATATAACTGCAATAAGGGATGAATTATTAAACCTTTCAATAGCAGAGGATGTAGAGATTAATATAACTACATACAATACTGACTTAACAGGAAAATCTATCATCAGAATAAGCACCGGAGGCATACCCAGCGATTTTGTAAGCACTGGAAAGAGATTCTTCCTTGTAGAGAACAATTCAAAAATAATAAAATTTGGAGTGATTCAACACAGAATATGGCAGAAATAAAAGAGAAAAATTCAAGAAAAGGGCTTTTTTTCACAGTTAGCATTATATTCCTGCTGCCTGCTGTTATCACACTCTGGACTCTCTCAATGCAGCAGACTAACACTGATGAGACAATTATAATCGATAGGGTGCAGGAGTTGTCAGGCTCTGTCAAGTCTTCAATCCGGGAGCTTTTTGACCATTTTTATGACTGCAAGATCTTAATAGAAAGAGATGAAATGCATGTTAATGTGACATTTATAGATAAGATATCCAGGTCAAAAGATGAATGGGGGTCAGAATTCAACTCAATCATAGAAAATTTCCGTAATTTTGTAGTTTCAGAAGAGCCGCATATTTGGATAAATCTCACAGGGCTTCAAGAGAAAGAGATACCATTCATAATAGAGCCGTATAATGTCACCTACTCAAGATACTGGGGGATAGGGCATATTGTAATAAGGGTTGTTCCTGAAACAATGAACTTCCAGTCATATGATCTAGTAATTAACAGCACTGTGCTTGAGATAAAGAATATTTCTACCACATTCAGGGATCCGGGAGGATTTCATTTTAGCATTACTAGTGTGGATGATTACGGCCACAGGGAGGTAAGGTCAGCCAATATAGACCCTTCTGCCAACCACCAGGTCCAGATATTCTTCGATGCTGGAAACAAGGTAAAAATAGACCTCATAAGCAATGTTCTTGAGATATGGACTAATGCCCCAAACACAACAATAGTAAACACAAAGATAGACAACTTCAATGTAACTGATGAAAGGATTACAATAGCGGTCTTCAGGAATATCATAAATGTCAGTTTCCCTGAATTTAGGGCTGAAAAAATAGACTCCGTGTCTATATCTGATGAGGCATGATAAACCTTTATAAATATTGCATTATATATAATATAGAATATGGCAAAAAAAGAGAAAAAGAGGTCAGATGTAAAGGCGACTCCACCTCAAGCCAAAACTGAGAATCCTCCTGAAAAGAAAAAGGGGGTGAAGGGAACAGATGAGCTAAGTGCTGAAAAAAAGAAGTTTGGCGAACTATTAAAAGCATCAAAAGAGGATTTTGACAAGAAAAAAGAGGCGAGGGGATTCAGCCTGAAGGGTATTTTCGCCAAGAAGCCAAAGCAGGATAAAACGAAGCCTAAAAAGGAAAAAGTTTCTCCTGCACTGAGAAAAACAAAGTCGCAGGCATTCGGAAAACTAAAAAAGAAAAGAGGGTGGTTCGCTGAAAGGGAACAGCATGCATTAGTTGCAAGGGGGGTAGAAGTAAGAAAAAAAGAGGTTTTTAAATATAAGGTAATATATTCTGCATTCATCATAATAAGCCTTGTTCTTGCAATGCTTTCACTAATAAACGAGAATTTTCTTTCTTTCGCAATATCTATAATAATAATGATCCTTACTGTGCTTTGCTACATGGCCACATTGGACCCTGAAA